>DCHW01000013.1 GCA_002314935.1 Clostridiales bacterium UBA1742
CATATCTATTTTAAACCTATATTTTCATTTATTTTTTACTTGTTGCTCTATATATTGCTTTATGTATTTCTGCAAATGGAATTATTGAAATTGATAGTCCAAATGCTACTATTAATTCTTTTAAATTTATCGCTGTTAGTCCAAACATTTTTGAAATAGGTGCAATATATATAACTCCTAATGTAAATAAAATTGTTATTGCTGTTGATCCGATTAACCATTTATTTTTTGTTTTCATTTTAAATATTGAACCATTTTGACTTCTCATTTCAATTGCATAAAACATTTCTATAAAGTTGGCTGTTAAAAATGCCATTGTCATTCCATCTGCTGATTTAAATATTCCAAAATGTTTTAGTTCCATATATTGACCTACAAAGAATGATAAAGTAACTATTAATGCCATTAAAATTCCATGTATTATCATTGCGCTTCTTGCACCATTTGCGAAAACGCTTTCACTTGAACTACGTGGCTTTCTTTGCATTAAATTACCTTCTGCCTTTTCCATTCCAAGTGCAAGCCCTGGTGTAGAATCTGTAACCATATTAATCCATAATAATTGAGCTGGAGTAACTATTGTAATTCCCATTACATTTGCTAAAAATACATATATTACTTCTGCCATATTTGTTGATAATTGGAATTGTAATACTTTTCTGATGTTATCATAAATTTTTCTTCCTTCTTCTACTGCATTTACTATTGTAGCAAAATTATCGTCTGCAAGTACCATGTCTGAGGCACCTTTAGTTACATCTGTTCCAGTAATTCCCATTGAAATTCCAATATCTGCTGCTTTTATTGAAGGAGCATCATTAACACCATCACCTGTCATTGCTACTACTAATTCTTGTGCCTTTAGCGCCTTAACAATTCTAGTTTTATGTTCTGGTTGAACTCTTGCAAAAACTGAATGTTTATTTACTATTTCTATTAATTCTTCATCACTATATTTATTTAATTCCACTCCTGTAATTGCTTCAGAAGAATCACTTATTATTTTTAAATCTTTTCCTATTGCAGTTGCTGTATCTATATGATCTCCTGTAATCATTACAACTCTAATTCCTGCACTTTTACATTCTGCTATTGCATTTGAAACTTCTGGTCTACAAGGATCAATCATTCCAACAAATCCAATAAAAATTAAATCTCTTTCTAAATTTTCTGTTTCAAATTTTTCTGGAATTTCTTGATGTTCCCTATATGCAGCTCCCAAAACTCTTAAAGCTTTATCTGCAAATTCTTTATTTTTATTTTTAATTTCTAGTTTTGCACCTTCTGTTAATGGAACAATTTCTCCATTTTTTATGTAGCTATTGCATCTATCAAGCAACATTTCACAAGCACCTTTAGTATATTGAATAACTTTACCACTTTCATTATGAACTGTTGTCATCATTTTTCTCATAGAGTCAAAAGGTACTTCTCCAATTCTTGGAGCACTTTCATTCAATTTATATTTTGGAAGACCTATTTTATTTGCATAATTTACAAGAGCTGCTTCTGTAGGTTCTCCAATAGCTTCTTTATCATTTTCTCCTATTTGTGCATCAGAACATAATGCCATTGCTTTTGCAAGAAGTTGTTCATTTTCAGTACTTACATCTATAACTGTCATTTTATTTTGAGTTAATGTTCCAGTTTTGTCAGAACATATAACTTGTGTACATCCTAAAGTTTCTACTGCACTAATCTTTCTAATTAATGCTTGACGTTTAGACATTGAGGTAACACCCATAGAAAGAATAATTGTAACAACTGCAGGTAGTCCTTCTGGAATTGCCGCAACTGCTAATGCAACTGCAAGCATAAATGTATCTAATACTGTTGAAAATACAAAATTTCCTGTTTTTATAAATTCTTCAACTACTCCAAATGCAAAAACAAATATACTTATTCCTACAACTAACTTTGTAAGCATTTTTGAAATTTCAGCCATTTTCTTTTGAAGTGGAGTTTTTTCATCTTCTTCTTGTTGTAATGCATTTGCTATTTTCCCCATTTCAGTATCCATACCTATAGCTACAACAACTGCTTTTCCTCTTCCATAAGCAATTGTACTTCCACTATATAGCATATTTGTTCTATCACCTAATGGTATTTCCATTGTATTTTCTTTTAAATTAATAATATCTACTAATTTATTTACAGGTACAGATTCACCAGTTAAAGCCGATTCTTCTACTTTTAGTGAAAAAGATTCTATTATTCTACAATCTGCAGGAACTGCATCACCTGCTTCTAAAACAATAATATCACCTTTAACTAATTCCTCGCTTTTTACGTTTTTTATTATTCCATCCCTAATAACCTTTGAGGTAGATTTTGTCATTTCCATAAGTGAATCAATTGCTTGTTCTGCTTTACTTTCTTGAACCATTCCTAAAACGGTATTTACAACTACAACGAATAAAATAATAAATACATCTGTTAAATTATCACCACTTGCAACTGATGTAACAGCTGAAATAATTGCAGCACCAATTAACATTATTATCATTGGATCTAATAATGATTTAAAGAATTTTTTTATTAGTCCATCTCTTGGAGCTTCTTTTAACTTATTTAAGCCTCCCTCTTCTTGTCTCTTTTTTGCTTCTGCTTCTGTTAGTCCACTTTCAATATCACTATTTGTTTCTGATATTGTTTCTTTGATTGATTTTGTAAACCAATTTGTTTGCATTAACTATATTCCTCCTTTTAAAATTTTATTTATAGTATTAAAATTTTCATTATTTGTTAAAACAATGTCAAAATTATTATTATACTCTTTTAAATTTTCCTCAATTTTTGAGTCTAAAAATCCTATTGTTATTATTTTGTCTACTTTTTTGGCATCTATCATTTCTTTATCTTCTATTAGATCTCCCATTACAATAGCTTTACTTCTTTTTTCTAATTCTTTTCTAATACTTTCTGGTATAATGCTATAATGTTTATTTGAACTTGCCATTATATTTTTTAAATCTATATATGCTCCATTATCATTAAATAAAAAGAAATTTGATATTACCTCTATATTATTAAACAAACACTTTTCTTTTTCTAAAAATGCTTTTACTATATTTCCAATTCCAGAAGACATTATAATAACTGGTATATTATTTTTGTTTGCTTCTTCTAAAAATTCTTTTACACCTGTTCTAAAATATAAATTTGCAGAATTTAAAGACTCTTTTACCACATTATTTGTAATATATTTACTTGTTAAAGAAAAACTATTTTGAGCCCATTCTTTCATTAACTTTTGTTTTTCTTCTTTTGCTAAATTATAATCTAATTCTATTGGCCTATAATGTTCATACAATTTTAATCTTTTTTCTAAAAAATCTCCACCTAAAAAATTAGGTAATACCCCCATAGTTGGAACACTATTAGCAGTAGTTAATGTATGATCAAAATCAGCTATTATATAATAATTATTATCTAAAATATTAAATTCTTTTAAATTTTCTGTGTTAATATGTATCATAAAAGTTCACCATAAAACAATAAGACTTTTAGAAGAAATGCTTATCTTTTCTTCTAAAAGTCTTGCTTACCATGTAGGTTTACTAACCAGTTAGTTAAAACGCGATTGTTGATTAGTAATTTAAAGCTACTCCCTTTCATAATTATAAACAATTTTTTTATTTAACAGTGTTATTTTATATTGTTACTTAATAGTTTGTCAAGAATTTTTATTGGTCTTTTTTTAAAAATTCAACTATTTCTTGACCTAATAAATTTTCTTTATTGGTATATCCATGATCTGTATCTTTTATATAACCTATATCCAACCTTAAATTTATTATTTTTTCTTTTAAAAATTCTATTAATTCTTCTATATTTTGAACTACCAAATCATTATCTGCCCATCTTAAAAATAGTGGTATTTGAATATTATTTATTTCTTTAAAATTATAACTTTTATCACTAAACTTTGCAAAATCTATTTCAGAATTATCTCTATAATATCTTAAATATGATTTTACACTTATTGGATGATCAAAACTATTATCTGGCATTAAATGCATTCCATTTCCTTCTGCTTCTTTTTTATTAGCTAGTTCTAGCATTTGATTATATAAATCAATTCCTAAATCATATTTTTGACAATCTACAATATCTACTAAAGATAATAATATTATTGATTTTATATAATTCAAATAATCATAATTTTCATTTTTTAATCTGTTATATGCATAAATTATTTTTGTACATCCTAGGCTGTGTCCCTGTAAATGTATTTTTTTAAATCCATATTTTATCATTACTTCAATTGCACCTTTTATATCATAATAGCAATCAAGTACATCCTCATAAACAGAACCACCATTTAATTCTTTTGTTCCATCTGTTTTTTTAGTATAGCACATTAAATCTTGACCTCTATTATTAAATGCAAAATATGCTATACCAGATTTATTTATTTCTTTAGATAAGATATCTTCTCTTTTTTTAAAACAATTACTTTGCATTCCATGTATTGATATAACAACCTCTTCTGTATTATTATCAGGCTTGTGCAATAAGCCAAATAATTCAACCTTATCTTCTAATTCGAAATAAACTTTTTCTATCATTCAAACACCTCTTTTTTAGCATTTTTTAACATTCTTTATTTCATTTCCAATTATGTCTTGTATTTCTTTTAAATGTCCTGTTCTTTTATTTTTTAATTTATAATATTGTAAAATACCATAACCTGGATATTCATTTCCTTCTATTATAACAGGTCCATTATTTGAAAAACCTACATCCCATCCTACATATCTTACTTCGGGTACTTCTAAAGCAGCTTTTTTACACATTTCAAAAGCTGTTTTAATATCTTTTACTTGAACTTCGCTAAATTTTTTATGAGTAAGTGGATGTTCTTCATATATGTTTCCATAATCATCTATTACATTACTGTCTATTTTACCATCTTCTGAAAAACTAAAATATAAATCATTTGTACAACCTATTACATCTGCTGTATCTTGATTTACTCTTAATGAGTTTGCAATTACATAAGCTTTTCCGTTTTTTACTAATGTAACTATTCTGTACGAATTAACAACATTTGGATTTATTTCGTTTAATTCATCACTTTGAATTATTGCCTCTTCTAGTAAATATTGTTTATTATCTCTTAACTTATTATATAACTCTACAGGATTACTAATTTCACTTACCTTTATTTTTTCTATACCATGACCACATTCTCCAAGATTATCCTTGGCAAATATTATTTCATGTTTTGATAAAAATTCTTTAAAGTCATTTAAACCTGCCTTTTTTAAATTAATAAAATCTCTTTTTAAATAATCTCTAAAAATTTCATTAAAAATTAATTTATCATGAAAAATGCAAATATAATCATAATTATTTAAATAGTGTATTATTCTATAAAAAGACTTAGCTGTTACAAATGTTTTCTTTTCTTCTTCTGTTAAATTTATAAAATTTCCTCTAAAATAGTCTGTATAACCTGTTCCATACTTTAGAAAATTAAAAAATATACTTGCTTTAACATATATTTTAGATTTTTTATTTTCCTTACATATAATATCTACTATTTTATTCATTTTATTAAAATTTATGCTCTTAATTTTTTTAAGCATTCTTTTTGTTCCTTTTTTCATAATATCACCCTACCGGTAATATATCATTTTTCCAACTTTATGTCTATACTTTTTACTTAATATAAGTTAAAAGATATACAAAAATATTTGTATATCTTAACCTTTTTAATAAATCCTATATGGTATTAGTTCATCGTTTTCTGAATCAACACAATAAGCAATATTATCTTCAATTTTTATTTCATCACAATGAATTATAAAACTTGCAGAATCTGTGCCATTTATTCTTATTCCTAAAAAAGAATTATATACTTCTCTCAACTCTTTTTTAGTTTTTACAAGCATAATTAAACATGTCGATTCAGGATACATACAATCTTCTATTGTTATTTCGTTACTTATTTTATAGATTTTCATGGATGGTATTCCATCATCTATCAAAAAACAAACTAAATACCGTTTTTCTTCATAATTAGATTCAATCATTTTTATTCTCCTTTTAAAATTTTTTATAAAAACTGTCTCTAACCCACAGTTGCAAAAAAAGGAATATTTTCTAATTTTTTGCATTAAAATTATATCATATTTTTATGTTGATTGCAAAATTTATAATCTTAAATTTCTGCATTTTTTTAATTCCTCATAATATATAAAAAAACAGTAAGCGTTGCTTACTATTTTTTGGTGCGATAGCAAAACACATTTGCAAAAAATGTATTTAAATTATCACACCTAATATTTCTCGATTTATTTAAATAATTAATTATTATAAACTATAATATTTTACTTGATTTCTGTACCGCCCCATTCAACAGCAACAAATCCTGTTCTAGTTTGAGCTTCTAATTGCTGTTCTTGAATATTAATAGGTTTTTCTAACCCTTTAAATGTCATTAATACTCTTATTATTGTATCTGGATTTGGATTTATTTCTAATGGCATATTTTCATTTATCTCATCTACAGTCGCAAACCTAATGTAGTTATATTTATTTGCTTCTAATTTCGGTAACCAATAAATAATAAATTCTTCTGCTTCTTTTTCTGTCAAACCTAATATAGCAAGTTTTTCTTCTAAAAAAGAAACTATATCCTCACCTTTTACTACAAATCCTTCTTTTTCTACTTTAAATTCTATATCACTCTTACTTTCATAATACAATGAATATAATTGCCTATTTGTATCTAAATCTATTAAATTCCCATTAGATTGTGCTAATACTTTCCATTCCTCTTTATATTTTGGGTAAGAACAAGTTAAGTTATCATCTTTCATTAACTTTACTGATACTTTTGTATCTTCTGTTGGATATAAATATATTATAGGTTTATCCAAACTAGGATGCTTAGGATCATAATAAACTTCTCTATTTGTTTGATTATAATTATTAGTACAATTATCTTCTTGTGATTTAATCTTGGCATAAACAATTATGCCAAGAATAGTTAAAATTACTATAAATATTATTATGATTATTAGTAAAATTTTCTTTTTCTTATTTTGTTTTTTTCTCTTCAATTCATCGTTTATATTTTCTTCCATGCTTTTCACCTCCAATCTTTTGTTAAAATATTATATATGTGTATAGTATACAATTTTTGATATATTTTTACAAGATTTCTCAAAATTATTCTTATTTTTTCGGCATTTTTTTATTTTCTTTTTCAAGTTGTTTTAAACTCTTTTCTGGTGTTGGTAATTCTTCTGGCATAGTTCCTCCAATATCAGCAATTGCTTTTCTTACCTTTTTTCCAACTTCATAATGAGTATCATTTGCCTCTTTTTCACCTTGAATATTATCTTTTCTTAATTTTTGTTCTGTTTGAGAAATTCTAAATAAATTAGCAATTAGTTCATCAGTTCCCATATTATCTAAAATATCTTCTCTATATCTTAATCCTTTTCTTTTTGCAATATCATCAGCAGTTTCTCCGTTATATAGGCCTTTATAACCGCTATTGTGAAATTTATCAAAATTTTTAACTCCTGCATTTTTTGCTGCTTGATTTAATGAGTAATTTCCTTTTCTTGTTAAATCTCTTTGATAAAATCTCTTTTCATCTTCGGTTAGCATACTATATTCTTTTTCAGTAATTTCTTGTTTTCTAGTTTGTACTGCAAAGTATGTTTGTGCCAAAGCAATAACTTCTTTTCTTGGATCTCCGTTTTGAGCTATTAGATAACAAGCATAGCGTGTTAACTTATAGTCATTAACTTCTTTTTCAGCACCAGAGCCTATTTGAACCATTTTGCCGGTGTCGGCAAAATGGTCTATTATACTAATTCCAGACTTTTCACAAGATATTTTAGCTTTATTAATTACATTATCAAATCTTCTCCATTGTGTATATTCCAAAACATCTTGTAATTCTCTAGCATACCAATATTCAAATCCGTTCTCATCAATATGCTTAATACTTTCAAAAGTTTGATTTTCTTTCTTTATATTTTTCATTAACATCATCTCCATTCAAATTTGTACAGTCATTATAGAACAATTGTTTGTTTTTGTCAATTAATTTTAACAAATTTTATACATTTCTTTGCATTCTGATACAAAATATAAAAGAAAACAAAAAAATATGAACCGATAAATTGATTCATATTCTTTATTCTCTTAAACCTTAGTATTTATAATACTTTGAAAAAGTTCGACGAAAACTTGCTTTGGTGGAGATGGAGGGAGTCGAACCCTCGTCCAGAAACATTTCCATATAAACTTCTACGAGTGTAGTTTATTATTAGTTATTCCTTAAACACTTCATTAATAAACAAACGAATTATTTAAGTAGCCTTTAATTACCCATTATCTCCAAGGCAAAGATAACTTTGTGTCCTACTTTAGTCGACGCTTTATCCATAACAGTAGGCTTTATGGTAAAACGACGTGCCATTAACTAGGCAGCGTATGCTAATTGATTATCAGCGTTTATTTTTATTTCGCTTTTTTTAAGTGGCCGAAGCGACCATCCACTACTCGCCATTTATACTTCTACGTTACCGTCGAAACCAATTACATCCCCATGTATTTAATATTATACGCCTATTTTTTTATATTTACAACCAAAGTTTATTATTTTTATTTATTTTACTTGCATATAATTTATTTTTATGCTAATATAGTTAAGTACAAATTAATAGGGGTATAGTGTTAATGGTAGCACATCGGTCTCCAAAACCGCCTGTGAGGGTTCGAATCCTTCTACCCCTGCCATAAAAAGACTCTCAACGTAAAGCTTGAGAGTTTTTTTATTTTTAAAATACATTTTTTAAATTAAATTTTTCCTTTTCTGATATATGATTTATTAAAAATATAGATTTTTCAATTTCAACTTTTCCGTTCTTTTAAATCTTCTTCTTGTATATGTCCTTTAGTTTCTATTAAAGATTGCTCTATTAAATCAAGCTCTTCATGTAATACTATTATTGACCATACTTTTTCCGTATCTTTCCATTCATTATATAACAAATTACACTTTTCTTTTATTTCTCCCATCTTATTCTCATATTGAGATAATTCCTTTATTTCCTCTAATTTATTAATTAAATTTTCACTTGATTTATTTAAATAACATTGAACGCCTATACCTCCTGCTATTATAATTATTAATACTAAACAAATTATTATAAATTCTCTCATCTTACCTTTCCTTTGCTTGACAAAAAATTTTTCCTTCTCCGATCATACGTTACAATTAATGCATCTGCTGGTTTAATATTAAATTTATCTAGTTGTTGAATTAACCATTTATAATCTTTTCCAATCTTTTTTAAATTATCATTCATAATTTTTCCGATCAATTACTAAATCGTACGGTATTCCCTCGTATTTTGGTACAATATTAAAATCTTCTGGAATAGTATTTCTTTTTTCAGGTTTTTGAATTACTGTTATTTGTCCACTTGTTTCTAAAATTGCATATTCAACATCTGAAATATTAAAAACATTGTTTTGTCTTAAACGTTCTTGTAATTCATTAATTGTAAATTTTTCTTTTTTTAAAACTTTTTCATCAATTTTTCCTCTATATATTAAAATTGCTGGTACACCACAAACTAAACTTCTAAACCAAATACTTTTTATATTTAAAATAGAAATTATAAATTGTAACAATAATAATGCCAAAATTGGTATTATTCCATTTGATAATGGAATTCCAACATCACTCATTGGTATTGATGCTAAATCAGCAATCATTATAGCAACAACTAATTCAAATGGTTGCATTTGGCCTATCTCTCTTTTTCCCATTAGTCTCATTATAGTTAAAACTAATATATACAATATTATAACTCTTATAAATGTATTAATCATTTTATAACCTCATTTATATTCTTATATAGTCAATTAAAAATATTCTTACTTTAAACTGTAATTTTTATTCTGTATTTAATATTTGTATTTTTTAAAATTTAATACATTTTTTGTATATATTTAATTTTAATGTAAATAATATTTTTAAAATATATTTAGGAGGATCGTTTTATGTCTAATAATATTCAAGAAAATTCACCATCATATACTGGTACAAGTACTATATGGCAAATCATTGGTAGGCTTATAGTTGCTGTTATTGTTCTTGGAATAACTGCTTTTTTTACTCCAGGATTTCAAATTAGTAACTTTGGAACCCTAGTATTAGCTGCTGTAGTTTTAACTGTTTTAGATTATTTGATAGCAAAAATTACAGGTTTACAAGCTACTCCTTTTGGAAAAGGTTTAACTGGTTTTATTTTATCTGTAATAGTTTTATACGTTACACAATATTTTGTTATAGGATATTCTATTTCATGGCTTTCTGCTATAATTGGAGCATTAATATATGGAATTGTAGATTATATAATTCCAGGAGAATAAAGAAAAAGTGTGGAATTTTTACCACACTTTTTTGCTTTTTATTATTCCGAAACATTTACTGTTTTTGTATTAACATAATCAAGATATGTATCTAATGTATATTCTTTTTCATTATATACTACATAATAACCTATTTCATCATTTTCTGTATCTTTTCCATAAATTGCATCTAATAAACATTCAAATATAATTTCACCATTTGATATATTTATTAGCCCATATTTTCCACTTTTATTAACTACAATTCCATTTTTGTTATTTTTTAAATTTTTTATTACAATTGTAGCATTAGCATTATTTTTTGTACTTCCTGCATAACCAATTTTATCATATTCAATTGGTACTACTTCATTTCCATCTTTGTCTATAACTCCATATTTATTATTATTTTTAATTTTATATAAAACTGGATTGTAATTAATAATGCTAATTTCATCATATTTTATATCGATAACTTTACTACCATTTTTGCTTATTATTCCATATTTATTATTGTTTGAAGCTATAAAGTTTCCGGTATACTCGTCAAAACTTAATGAAGTATATTTATTACCAATAATAGTTTCATTTTTATCTGAATAGTTTAATACTCCCCATTTACCATTTTCAGATATAACTAACAAATTATATACAATAGCATTTTCATTATTAATATTTGTATCAATAGTTTTGGTATCCTTATTGTCTGTATATTCTTTTTGTAGTTTTTCTACAATATACGCTGGTGTCTCAATAACAGTTTGATTTTTTTCTGTATTATATGCAGCTATAATATTCAAGGCAAAATTTATATCTTTTATATTTATATATAAAGAATTATTATATGTTTCAATTTTGTTATCTAATTTAAAATATTGATAATCTGTAATCGAATCAACCGTTGTTTTATATATTTCATTGCTATCTGCCTTAAATCCTACAATATAATCAGAATTATTTACATAGCATTTTTCTTTATCTTCTGTTGTTTTTCCATATTCACCATTAAAATATTGATATCCAATATCTGAAGTTAATTCCTTTATTGAAATATATTTATTTCCAGCATCATCGCTTAATATCATATTCTGTGATATTTCTACTGCTACTCCATTAACTATTAAAGTTTCTTTTTTAGGTGAAGTATTTTTAGGCAAAAGATAAAGTGCTGTTATTGCAATTATTAGTAGAAATATTGATATCATCAATGCTGTTAATACCGATTTCTTTTTTGATGATTTATTACTATTATTATTCCCATATTCTTGTTCTAATAAATCCATAAAATCCTCCTATTCTTTTGTATAACCATATTTTTTATAAAATTCTTGTTTGAAATTTAATAAATTGTCATTTTCAATTTCTATTCTAACTCTTTCCATTAAATTAGTCAAGAATCTTAAATTATGAATTGAAAGTAATATTACCCCAAGAATTTCATTTGTTTTTATAAGATGTCTTATATAAGCTTTTGTATAATTTTTACAAGTATAACAATCACATTCATTATCTAATGTTGACCAATCTCTTTCATATGTTGCATTTCTTACTACTACCTTTCCATGACTAGTAAGAGCTGTTCCATTTCTTGCAATTCTTGTTGGTAATACACAATCGCACATATCTATCCCTGCAAGTGCAGACTCTATTAAATAATCTGGTGTTCCAACTCCCATTAGATATCTTGGTTTATCTTTTGGCATTAGTGGTGCTGTATATTTTAATATCTTTAAAAATTCCTCTTTAGGTTCTCCAACACTTATTCCTCCAATTGCATATCCAGGAAAATCTAGTTTAATTAAATCTTCTGCAGATTTTTTTCTTAAATCTTCATAAAATCCACCTTGTATTATTCCAAAAAGTCCTTGATTTTTAGTGTTCTTAAAATGTTCTTTGCATCTTTTAGCCCATCTTGTTGTTCTTTCCATTGAATTTTTAGTATATTCATATGTTGATGGATATGGACAACATTCATCAAAAGCCATTATAATATCAGCGCCCAGATTTTGCTCTATATCCATTACTTTTTCTGGAGAAAAAAAATGTTTACTTCCATCTAAATGTGATTTAAATTCAACTCCATCCTCTGTAATAGTTCTTAAATCGCTTAAACTAAACACTTGAAATCCACCGGCAGTCTGTTAAAATTGGTTTGTTCCAATTCATAAACTTATGAAGTCCACCAGCTTCTTTTACAATTTCATCTCCTGGTCTTAAATACAAATGATATGTATTAGATAAAATTATTTGTGCTTTTACTTCGGTTTCTAATTCTTCAGGAGTCATTGACTTTACTGTAGCTTGTGTTCCAACAGGCATAAAAATTGGCGTTTGAATATCTCCATGTGGTGTATGTACTATTCCTCTTCTTGCTCCCGTATTTTTATCTTCATGTAATAATTCATATGTAATTGCTTCTTTCATTATGTTTTCTCCTTTATTTTAAATTATAAGCATTGCATCTCCAAAACTAAAAAATCTATATTTTTCTTCTACTGCTTCATTATATGCTTTCATTACATTTTCTCGTCCAGCCAAAGCTGAAACAAGCATTAATAATGTAGATTCTGGCAAATGAAAATTTGTTATTAATGAATCTATACATTTAAATTTGTAACCCGGATAAATATATATACCAGTATCACCTTCACATTCTTTTACAAATCCATCTTCATTTGCAATTGTTTCTAGTGTTCTGCAAGATGTTGTTCCAACAGAAATTACTCTTTTCCCATTTTTCTTTGCATTATTTATTTTTTCAACATCTTCAGCCTTTATATAATAATGTTCTGTGTGCATATGATGATCTTCAATGTTTTCTTCTTTAACAGGTCTAAAAGTTCCTATCCCAACATGCAATGTAACATTTGCAATAGAAATACCCTTATCTTCAATTTGTTTTAATAATTCATCTGTAAAATGTAATCCTGCAGTTGGCGCAGCAGCTGATCCATTATACTTGGCATATACAGTCTGATATCTATCTTTATCTTTTAAAGACTCATGTATGTATGGTGGTAATGGCATTAGTCCTATTTTATCTAATATCTCATTAAAAATTCCATCATATTTAAATTCAACCTTTCTTGTTCCATCAGGTAATGTTTCTAAAATTTCTGCTTCTAATAATCCATCTCCAAAAAACACCTTTGCCCCCACATGTAATTTGTTTCCTGGTCTTACCATTGCTTCCCAAATATTTTCTTTAATATTTTTTAATAATACAAATTCAACATTTGCTCCCGTTGATTTTTTTCCATATAATCTAGCAGGAATTACTTTTGTATTATTTCTAACCAAACAGTCTCCTGGTTCTAAATAATTTATTATGTCTTTAAAATTTGTATGTTTTATCTCTCCAGTTTCTTTATTTAAAATTAATAACCTTGATTCATCCCTTTTAGTTAAAGGTATTTGTGCTATTAGCTCTTCTGGTAATTTATAATTAAAATCTGATAACTTCATTTTTACTTCCTTTTTTGTTTAATGCTATATATTTCATTTTTTTAAAATTGTTTTAATTTTCTCAATTATATTACTTGATTCATTCATAAAATCAACATCTATTGTATACTTAAAATCACTCTCATGAGTTGGTTTTAAAGAATAAACTATACTATTTAAGCCAGTCTTATTTCCTGTAGAATCTTTTATAGTACATTTCATGTAGGCCTCATACCAATCCTTTAATCCAAATAATTTTTGCTCAGAATATCCATATTGTTCATAATCATGTAATGCTGGTATATCATATTCATATTCTATTAAAGTTCTTTCTAATGAATGCAGAAATTCATGAATAAACACTTCTTCTGGAAATTTATTAACTTGTGAATCATATGTATATATATAACTTGAAGTATTATTTGGTAATCTAATATTTGAATATCCTATTCCTTGATATTCCATACTTCCGAAGTCCTATCCAATCATTTACTGGTATTTCTATGTTTTTATCATCATTTCCTAGTCTAACAGCTACAAAAACATGATCATATTCTTCTGATTTTATATATTGATTTAAAATGTCTTTTACATCCACTGGATCAACGTAGTACTGAAACTGTTCTGAATACGAAACACTTGTTAAAGGATCATCAATTTCAAAAACATCATATGTTACTGTCATTCTATTTCCAGAAAGTTCTTTACATGCATCTTTATACCTAACTAAATCAGCTTTTAATGTATTAATATCTTCACTACTCATATTTAATTTTATTTTTTGATTATTAAGTGTAATATCTACATTTTTTAATATAAAACACGCAACATTCCAATTTGTATCTGTCGAAGCAGTTCCTTCTTCTAATTTAAAATCTGAAAACCATGCAGTACCTTTTACATCTTCTTTATTTCCACCTAGTCTAAAACCAATTTTTACAGTTTCTCTATTTTTCGAGTTAAATAAAAACTCTAATTGTTGCCATTCATTAGTTCCTGTAATACTTTGTGAACACTCCGTTGTATCAATAATACAAATTTGTGCACCACTTAAAGAAATTTCTTGTTCTGCCTCAACATTTTCTGTTTTAACCATGCAAGTTAACTTATATGGCGTATTTGGTTTTACTTCTATTTCTTTATAAAATATTGCATCATTATATGTATTAGATTCAATTTTATAGCTATTTTCTGTTGAATATTTAACAACAGTATCTCTGGTGAATTTTGTTATATTAGGTGTAGTAACTACTTTTGCACAGCCATTAAAATAATTTTCTTGATAAAAGTTATATAATCCAACTAAAGTTACAATTACAATTATAAAAAATATAAATGAACCTATTTTTGATAAAATACTTCTTTTTTCTTTATACATTTTTTTCTCCTTTGTTTTCAGATACTATTTTCTTTATCATTTTAATAGCTTTCTGTCTTTCAACCATAACAATATGTTCACACCCACAACATTTAAATTTAAAATCTACTCCAACTCTTATAATTGTCCATATTTTACTACCACATGGGTGTTGTTTTTTTAATTCTACAACATCTCCAATTTTATACTCCATTTTGGACTCCTCTATTTATTAATAAATGTATTTAATCTGGTTTTTACTTCTTCATCACCTAATACTTGCATTATTTCATATAAATCTGGCGTATTATGTTTTGTTGTTAATACTACCCTAATTACTGTACTTATATCACCAACATGTCCTTTATATAATTCTGGATTTGTTTTAAAAGCTTTTACTTCTCTTGCATATCCAAATTTTTCTGATAAATTCTTAATTTTTTCAAACCATGCTTCTTTATCATCTTTTATATCGTAATAGTTTGATAAATATTCTTTAATTATTCCTTTAATTTCATCTTCATTATTTATTTTTTGAAATTCAAATTCAGTCATTTTATTATATCTATCTGCGTACATATATTCAATTATGCTTTCAACATCTGACCATTTAGCTATATCTTTTCTCGGCTTTGCTTTTCCTCTTTCTATATTTAATACTTTTAAAGCATAATCTTCATTATTAGATAATAAATCTGCCAAATTTTTATTATATCTATTTGCCCATTCTAAAGTTTTTTCATAAATAGTTTTTGCATCATATTTTGATATAACTGTTTTTGATACATCAAGTAGTTTTATCATATCAAATACAGCTCCACTAACACTCATTTTATTTATTTGTAATTCAAATTCATCTATACTTTTATCAGGATTTGCTCTTCTCCATGGTTCAAAAGTTGAATTTGCAATATTTAACAAATATTCAACTACAGATTGAGCAGGAATACCTTGTTCATGATAATAACTAACAGCTGCTTCTGGGTCTTTTCTTTTACTTATTTTTCTTTTACTTCCATTATCATCTTTCATTATTGTTGCTGTATGTGCATATTTAGGAGGCACTAATTCAAGTGCTCTAAACAATTCTAAATGTAAAGGTATAGAAGATACCCATTCATCTCCTCTTATTACACATGTAGTTCCCATTAAATGATCATCTACAACATGAGCAAAATGATATGTTGGAAGTCCGTCTGCCTTTATTATAACTATATCTTGATCGTTTTCTGGAAATTCTATATTTCCTTTAATTAAATCTTTATGTTTTATTTTTCTATCTTCTCTACCCATAGATTTAAATCTTATTATATATGGAACTCCATTTTTTATTTTTTCAGCTGCATCATTTGTTGGTAAATTTCTGTATTTTGCCCAAACGCCATAATATCCTGGTCTAATTTTTGCAGCTTCTTGTTTTGCTCTTATTTCTTCTAATTCTTCAGGTGTGCAAAAACATGGATATGCTTTTCCTTGTACAATTAAATGTTTTGCATATGCCTGATATATTTCTTTTCTAGCACTTTGTTTATATGGTCCATAAATACCTTTTTCTTCTGTTTCTGAAATCATTCCTTCATCTGGTATAATATCAAAATCTTTTAGGCTATCAACTATTTGTGATATACCATTTTCTATTTCTCTTTTTTGATCAGTATCTTCTATTCTAAGCATGAAAACTCCACCTGTTTGCTTTGCAAGTTTTCTATCTATAACACTACCAAAAAGTCCTCCTATATGTATAAATCCTGTTGGACTTGGAGCAAATCTAGTTACATATGCCCCTTCTGGTAAATTTCTTTTTGGATATTTTTCTTCATAATAAGATATTTCTTTTACATCTGGAAATATTAAATCTGCTAACTCCTTAAAATCCATATTTTTTTATAACTCCCTTCATTTCATTTTCTTGTTCTTCTAATTGTTTTAATATTTTTAATTGTACTTTTGCTCTTACTAAATTATGATTTTCTATATTTTCATCAGTAGCAAAATATATATCACCATTTAAATAATCTGCTAAAAATCGTATTGCATTTTCGTATGTCATCATCCAAACACCTAATGGTAATAATTCTAATTCTTCTTCTGTTATTATATCTTTTACTTCACTTAAAAATCCTTTTGTATAAGCTTCAAATCTTGTTATATCAGCAGATACTATTGATAAATCCTGTGAATCTTCTGGTGCTGTTGTTATACCTGTTCTTAGTCCCTCTCCAAAATCATATACAATAGATCCTGGCATAACTGTGTCCAAATCAATTAAGCAAACGGCTTTTTCTGTATCTTTATCAAACAAAATATTGCTTAACTTTGTATCATTATGAGTAACTCTAAGTGGAATTTTTTTAGTTTCCAAACTATTGGTAATTATATTTGTTTTATCTAATCTTTTTTTATCTGTAACAAATTCTATAACATCTTTTGCAAGTTCAAATCTTTCACTTCTAATATCTTTATTTTCTTTATTCTCCATTGCCTCTTCTAACTGTTTTACCCTATTAGGAGTATAATGAAACTTTGGTATTATTTCATATAAATTTTCTGCAGGAAATCCATTTAAATGTTTTTGAAATTTTCCAGCAGCTTTTCCTGCTTCATATAGTATATCTAAATTTTCGGTTGTTAGATATGTTTTTGTATTATCTATAAATTCTTCCATTCTCCAATTTTTATTATATAAAGAATTTGGATTATTATCTAATGTATCAATCATTGTAATTGTAAGTCTATCCGTACTTTCTCCATTTTCTACTGCTTTTTTATTCATATATGTTGTAATATTTCTTATATTAGTCATTAATTCTGGTAAATTTGGAAATACATTTGTATTTACATATTGTAAAATGTATTTTTTTTCTTCATTTTCTTGTGTTTTATATGTTAATGCATATGTTCTATTAATATGTCCACTTTCACATTGAGTAATTTTTATTGGTTCTCCATCAATTTTAAAATTTTTTGCTATGTTTATTAATTTTTCTTTATTCATGGCTATCTCCTATTATATAAATAATTACGTATGTATTATACTATTTAAAATACTAAAAGTAAAGAAGAACAGCGCAAAAAAGGTCTCAATTTACATGATACTTTTTTCACGCTGTTCAATGGGGGTTAGTCTGCCATTACCAACTTAATGTCTCTTACAAGACCTGAGCTGGTAAACTCAACTTCCACAGGTTTTCCAACCATGGAGTCAAGTTTTTTACTACTTACTCCAATAAATGGATCTTTCGTAAATTCGACTTTTCGAGTTTTATTATTTGCCCAAAAAGTCACCGTGTCCCTCGCAACTGCCGCAAGGCATTCACGAGATTTTAAATGGCCCGGCATTCTAACACCTCCTTTCTATTTTTTGTATCTTCTTTCGAAGACTACATTTTAATTTTACCACTTTTTTACATTTTTTTCAAGTGTATTTGTTTAAATGAAGGTACTTACACAGTTTTGCTTACTGTTAATTTTATAATTAAATCCATATTATCATCCTTAGCAGCTTTATTTTTTCTAATTCGCCCACATTTTTTACATTTGTATACTATAACATACCCTTTTTTATTACTTAGCTCTACACTAATTGGTTCTAAATCTCCGTGACATTCTTCTGCTCTATCTCCAGGATTTATATCCACATGTTTAGAATGTAAACAATAATTACAATGATCTCTGCAGGTATATCCTAGCTTTTCTATTTTCTTACCACAGTTTTCGCATATAAATTCTTCATCTATTTCTACAAACTTACGCATATAAACTCCTTTTATTCCTCAAAAATACTACCTCCAATGAATTCTCTTAATAGTGAATGGCTTGGTATAAACTCTTCAGGTATACTTTCAAAATAATTTAGCATACTATACAATCTTTTTGCCTCAGCAAATTCTGGTTCATCTCTATTTATTTCTTTTAACAATGGTATTGCATATTTTTTTAAAACGCTTAATTCATATATTAAAGATGAATTAAACATTGCATCAGCTTCTTCTTGATAAGGAAATATATTTTTAGCTTCGCCTCTTCCAACAGATTGCCACATTTTTAATGTATGTAAAGCATTATACCCTCTAAATTGATTATCACGTACAATTCTTCTTATTAATCTAGTATCTGTAGTTGAAATTCTATTATAATAATCTATGTTCAAAACAGTTAAACAACTTATATAAATCTTGAATTTTTGTTCTTTTGGAATTAAATATGTCAATTTATCATTTAAACAATGAATTCCTTCCATAATAAGGATTTCGTCATTTTCCAACTTCATCTTGTTTCCTTTATATTCTTTTGTTCCATTTTTAAAGTTAAATGTTGGAGCATCAATTTCTTCTCCATTCAATAATTTTACCAAATGTTCATTTAATAATTTGGTATCAATTGCTTCAATACATTCAAAATCATTTTCCCCATTTTCATCTTTTGGATTATCAACCCTTTCAACAAAATAATTATCAACTGATATTGTTTTAGGCTTTAGTCCATTTATTCTTAATTGAATTTCTAATCTTTTTGCAAAAGTTGTTTTTCCAGATGAAGAAGGTCCTGCAATTAATACAACTTTTGCTTTCTTCTTATTTGCAATCTCATCCGCAATATTTGCAATTTTTTTCTCATGTAAAGCTTCATCTAATAAAATATAATCTTTTATTTTATTTTCTTTTATTTTTTTATTTAATTTATATAAGGTATTTACTTCTAATACTTTATGCATTTTATCATATTCTCTTAATGTAGAAACTAATTTAGGACATTCTATAAATTTAGGTAATTCTTTAATTTTTATTCTATTTGGATATCTTATTAAAAATCCATCATAATACTTTAAGATATCATAATATTTTAATATTCCTGTACTTATTGGCATTACTCCATAAAAATAGTTATAATAATCTTCAGCATAATATAAAGTAACTTCTTTTTTAGCTTCTAAATCAAGTTGTAATATTCCCTTTAATGTTTTTTCTTTTTCATAAAATTTAACAGCTTCCTCTTTAGTCATTATTTTTTTTACTATTGGAATATCTTTATCTACAATTTCTTTTACCTTTTTATTTAATTTAACTATCATTTCATTTGTTATTTCTAAATTATCTATATCGCAAAACATCGAATGATATAATTGGTAATTTATAGTTATTAAAGCTTCTGGATACAATTCAGAAAAAGCTTTTGATACTATATATATTAGTCCTCTTTTGTATACTCTCATACCATCTTTTTGAGTAACATCAACTAATTCAATTACACCATTTGAATTTATTTCATAATTTAAACTTTTTAATTCATTATTAAATTTACAAGCTATAATTGGATTGTTTGCATTCTTTATTGCATCTTTTAATAACTCATTAACTCTTGTACCTTTTTTTACATCAATATTTACATTGTTATATATTACTTGCATACTATTACCTCTTTTTTATTAATCTAGTTTGATTTTATAACAAAAATTATTTGTTTTCAAGTACTATGTTTTACAAAAAGTAAAAGAAAGTTCCTTAAGAACTTTCTTTTTTATATTACTTTAATAAATACACGCTTTTTTAAATATTTACAAGTATATTTGATAAATATTGTTTCCCAAGTTCTGTTGAATTATTTTCATCAATTTCCCATTTTCCTTCAAAAATAACGTCTGATTCTAATTCATCAAATAAGTTTCCATGTCCATTTTCATGATCACAGGTTTTAGAACTCATCTTTACCCATCTTTGTTTAGGGGCATGAGGGTATCCAAAGCATCCAATCGATTCATACAGATGACTACCGTCGTCCTTAAAATAACTACTATTTGTACATGTTCTGTATAAATATGTATTCCCATCACATGTTACACTAAATTCAGGTTCATAATCACAAGAACCACTTCTATTAACAATAATACAAATTGACTTTTCGCCACATTTATATGTAAGCTTTGCAGTATAATCACCACAAGAATATAAATCTGGTTCTACATTCATTAATGCAGTTTTATCGAAGTTTTCTAGATTTTTATTTAATGTTTTACCTTCCACCTTTCCATCTGTTATTTTTCCTGATTTTGTTACTATAAAATAATTACCATTTGAACTTTTGCATTCCCATTTTCCATTCTTATCTACTATTGTCCATCCATCTAGATTATCGTCTAAATTTCCGCCTTCTATTTCTCCTGTTGTTCCATTATAGCATCCAACTACTGCTGCAGTTAACGTTTCTTTATCTGCTTTTAGTTGTGTATCTGTTGCACCTGTTTTAGCTTTGCTAAACAATCCTCCATCCATTGCTATTGTTACTGTTACTGCTACTAATATTAGCATTACTATTATTGTTATTATTAACGCTATTAATGTAATACCTTTATCATTTGTTTTTACCATTTTTCTTCCCCCATTTTTTATTCTTCGGGCGATTAAAATCGCCCCTACTAATTTACCGTTAAAATTAATCGCTTAGGTTGCCAAACTTTCTCATCCCAATTGGCATTAAATTGTATTGTGTGTTACAGCCCCAAGGATTTTAACTGTCATTTGATTTTACCTCGTTTTCCTTTTGGTTTTACTTTATTATTTTATATGAATAAATTTTACTTGTAAATGTTTTTATATAATTTTAATCTATAATTAATATTAATTTTTTTTTGGGTTATACTACATTTAATTGGAGGCTTTTATGAAATTTTTTATTTGCTTAATTTTATTATTTACTCTAACAGGATGTTCTAATGATTCAAATAAAAACAATCGGTAATACTTATTCAGTAAATAGATTGTCAACCGCTATTGAGAATTCTATATTGCAAGAAAATACTACTTCTCAACAACAAAGTTCTTCTACTCCTGTTGAAACAGATATAGCCAGTTTTTCTACAAATATTACCTATAAAGATGAAAATAGACAAACCAATATGAGTATTGCCTGTTCTGAGCTTAATGAAACCATTGTAAAATCTGGTGAAACATTTTCATTTTGTGATACCCTCGGGCAAGCAACTCCAGAAAAAGGTTATGAAAAAGCTGAAGTTTTTGAATCTGATGGTGATATTGTAAATCAATACGGTGGTGGCAAATGTCAAATTAGCAGTACCTTATATAATGTTGTTTTACAAATTCCATCATTAACAGTTGTAGAAAGACATGAACATAGCAGAAGTGTAAGCTATGTAGAACCAGGTAAAGATGCTGCAGTTGCTTATGGAAGTGTTGATTTTAAATTTAGAAATGATAATGATTACGATATAAAAATATATGCTTCTATAACTGATGAAACTGTAGATGTTAAAATTGTTAAATTATCATATTAATAATTTATTCTAATTATTCCTTTTCTGCATATTAATATACAACAGGAGGTTTAATTATGGATTTTAAAAAAAAATTTATATATGCATTAATATTATTAGTATTTTGTAATTTTATTTCATCTATTGTTATTGCTACAGATTTAGACAGTATTTATGTTTGGTCTAACAGTTCAACTCCTATTACAGAAACAAGTTCAAAAATCCAGGAAAATGAAGATAATTTTTTAGGAATTACATCTGGTAGTGCAACTTTAATGGATCAAAAAACTGGTCAAATTCTTTATGAATATAACTCACATGAGCAACTAAGACCAGCTAGTGTTACCAAAATTATGACCGTTCTTTTAATAATGGAAGCATTAGACAATAATGTTATTTCTTTAGATGATAATGTTCCATGTTCTGAAAATGCATCAAAAATGGGTGGTTCTCAAATTTGGCTTGACACTACCGAAACTTTAACAGTAAATGAAATGTTAAAAGCAATTTGTGTTGTTTCAGCAAACGATTGTTGTATGGCAATGGCAGAATACTTATCTGGAAGTGAAGAACTTTTTGTTGAACAAATGAATAAACGAGCTAAAGAACTTGGAATGAATGATACATGTTTTAAAAACTGTCATGGGATTGATGCTGATGGTCATCTTACATCAAGTTATGATATTGCTTTAATGAGCCGTGAACTTATCACCAAACATCCTCAAATAACTAATTACACAACTATTTGGATGGATTCTTTAAGAAATCGGAGAATCAGAATTAGTTAATACTAATAAACTGCTTAGAAACTATTCAGGATGTACTGGTTTAAAAACTGGCTCCACTTCTCTTGCCTTATTTAATTTATCTGCAACTGCAACAAGAGATAATCTATCTTTAATTGCTGTAATTATGAAAGGCGAAACATCTGCAATTAGATTTGAAGAAGCTAAAAAATTACTTGATTATGGATTTTCAAATTTTCAATATATAGAAAATAATCAAAAAGGTGAATCTCTTAAAATAGTTAATGTAAATAAAGGAGTAGCTTCAAATGTTGATGCAATTTTTGAAGAAAACAATCGGAATTTTAGTTTCTAAATCAAATATTAATAAAGTAACTTATGAAATAAATTTACCAGATTCTTTAGAAGCACCTATTTATGAAGGCCAAAAAATAGGTGAAGTTATATATTACATAGATGGTATTCAAAATTCAACAGTAAATTTAATTGCTAAAAACACAATTAAAAAATTAAGTTTTTCAAATATGCTTACATATACATTAAAAAAATGGTTTACTTTATTAAGATAAAAGTCGGGTATATCCCGACTTTAATCATCCTCTTCTTGTTCTGTTTCATTATATTCATATTCGTAAGTAACATCTGCTTCTTCTGGTTCTTCTTTAACTTTAATCTTTTTCTTGTTGGCCTTTTTTAATTCGTTTTTTATTTCTTCTTCTGTTATTTTATCTTTGGTTTTTTTTATACTTTCTGTCATTTTTTCAAACAAATCTGGAATGTAATCTAATAGTTTATCTATACTGCATTTGTGTTCAACTGGTATAAATCTTGGAATTACATTTTCTCCATTTGTACTATTACCTACAGTTAAAAATCCAACTGGTGTTATATTTACTCCTGCTCCAGCACCTCCACCAAAAGGTAATCTATACTGTATTTGTTCCTCTTTTTCTTTTTTAGTATATTCATCTACGGTTTCTCCTTTAAATTCACTACCACCTGATGCAAATCCAAAACTCACTTTTGAAATTGGTATTATAACAAAGTTATTATTTGTTGCTATTGGTTCTCCTATTATGGTATTAACATCTACCATATCTTGTATACTATTCATTGCTGTAATCATAAGTCCTTCTATAGGATGTTCCTGCATTTACTTCACTCCTTTTTTGCAAAATTAAATATATTACATTTATAATATGTACCATTTTTACATTAAATATACAATCTAAATTTAAATTTATAAATTTTTGATTTACATATATAGGAGTAATTGAATACATATAATTTTTCTTTTTATATTCATTTTGTGTAATTCCGATTAATATCCCTATACTACTTCCAATTATTGCAGTTAGGTATGAATTTATAATTACATCTTCTGTGTCATAACTTAATTGTAACTTAAGTTGTTTTATTTTTAATTGTAACATTCTTAATGTTTTAATTTCGTTTATTTCTATATCTCTAGTTTTTTTCTGAAATAACTTATATAAAAAATTAAATTTTATTTTATTTACTTTTTTACTATTCCAAATTTTATATAGTCTTTTTTTAGTAATTGTAAATTTTGCCCACTTTAATTTTCCAAATAATTTTAATGAAATTTCTAATAAATACCTATCTTCAACCTTTTTCTTTTTTCTTGTATCAATTTTAAAATTTTTAATTTTAATTTCTAATATTGATAATATTGTTAAAACAAATATAGATAAAATACTTCCTAAAATTATAAATATTATTTTAAAAAACAGCATAATCAAAATCCTCTGTTTAATTATGAACTTCTTTTTTTATATTTATTCATATATAAAAAAGAAAGTGGAGTAGATTTTTCAATCCACTCCACAAGGGTATACATACCCCTTTGTGCCCATTTTATACAATTAGAACAACTGTATATTTTTAAGCTTATTTAACATAAGCTCTGCTATCTCACCTTCATTTTCAGTTTTAACTTTGACTACATACAAATCAGTATATAATTCGAATGTTCCCATTCTCTTGTATATTTCTGATGATGCTTCAACCAGTAAATCAAAATCACATGCCGAAATTTCAGGGGTTTCTATCAATACCTTTTTAGGGTATATTTTTAACTCTTGAGACTTGATATCTTTTATTGCATTTAAGTATACAAATGGACCATAAAAATCCATTCTTCTATACTCTAATGCAAAGATTTCAATTCCCTCTTCCCCCACTGACATTTCAATATTTTTTTTGGATACATTGAGCACCGTTATCACTCCTTTTAGATTATTTGGGCACTAAAAAGGGTTGCTCACATCTTAACATACTTAACATAAAAAAGCAAGAGGTTAATCTCTTGCTTGTAGTAAATTTATGATAATATCACCTTAGAACTTCCTAAGCAAATATTTCACATTGTAGGGGCGATTTTAATCGCCTGTTTAAAAATATTTATCTGTTTGCCAATTTATTACATTATTTTGTATATATTCCTTTATTTTTAAATATTCTTTTTCATTTCGTATAATGTGTTCATAAAATAATTTTTGCCATATCGAATATTTTATTTCTCTACTTATATTTGTTTTTAGATGCTTTATTATTTTTGATATTGTTGTTTCAGTTTTATAATTTATTAATAATAGAATATGTATATAATTTGGCATTACTGCATAATCATCTATTTTTATATTTTTGTATATTCCATCTATTTGGTTTATATTTTGGTTAACAATTTCACCTTCCTTTGTTAATTCTATTTATTGTAATAAAATACATATTTTTTTCAATATCTCGGGCGATTAAAATCGCCCCTACATTCTCTAATATTGAATTTTATACATAAAAAATTAAATCTTGAGCCTGCCTCCGTGGCAAGCAGATTAACTTAGAGATTACATATGGGTGAAATTTTCGCTAATAAAATAACGCTATTTTACAGTGAAATTTTCCAAAATCATTGACAGAGGTTAATCTCTTGCTTTTTCAACTATTATATCTCCAAATATTTTTTCTTGTTCTGTTATAACCTTATTTCTTCTAGTTAATTCTAACAATCCAGTAAATGCTGTAACTGTTTCTAATTTAGTATATTTTTTACTTAAACAAAGTTTATTAAAAACAAATTTAGGTTTTTTTATTAATTCTTTAAAAATATCTTTTACCTTACTACTTACTGTAACTGTTTCTATAATTGCAATTCTTTCTATGTTTTTTGCATTTACATTTATTTTTTCTTTACTATTTTCTAATAATCTTGCATAGCTTTCTATAATTAAATTTTTAGAATAATTACTTTCTATCTTTCTTTTAGGTAGTTCTATTTTCTCTGGTAATTTAAAACTTTTTTTAGAATTTACTGCATAAATTTCTTTTAATTTTTTTGAAATTTCTTTATACTTTTTATATTCTATAATTCTAGAAATAAGTTCTTCTTCTGTAAGTTCTGCTTCATCTTCTATTTGTTTTGGAAGTAAACTTTTAGATTTTATATACAACAAAGTAGAAGCCATTAAAATAAATTCACTTGTTACATCTAAATTCATTTCTTTCATTTGATTTATATAGTCAATATATTGATCTGTTATTTGAGTTATATTAACTTGATTTATATCCATTTTATTTTTATCCACTAAATGGCATAACAAATCCAATGGTCCTTCAAAATTATCTAATTTTATTGCATATTTATTTGTTTGTAATGTTAGTAAATTGCCCATCATATTCCTTTCTGTTTTTAATCTTCTTCTAGAATTTTAATTGTTTCTCCGCATATATCCTTTTTTCTTTAAATAATACTTCAAATCTTCTAATTCTAATTGATCACGTTTTTTTAAAAATATTTTCTTGGCAGAATTCAACTCATATTCAACCAATTTTTCTTTATTTGTATAAATATAGTTATCTATCAAATTTTTGTTAATTCCCTTAGTCATTAATTTATATTCAATTTCTTTAATAGACATATTTTTTAAATTTATAAATTCTAAAACTGCTCTGTCAATATAATCTAAATCATTTATATAACCTATTTCTTTTAAATGTTCTATAACATCATTTAGCATATCACCAGAATCCTGCATAAATTTTTGTCTTATTTCATGTTCTGTTCTTTTTTTATACAATACATATTTTAATACTTTTGTCTTTAGTTTGTCAAATTCTTCTATATATTCCATTACATACTCCTAAATATATCTAATAAACAGTGTAAAATTTTACACTGTTTATAATAATTTAAATATCTATAGTTTTTATTCTTCATCTTCTATATCTTCATCAGAATCTTCTTCTATATCCCCTAAACTTTTTTCAAAAGCTTTTTCGAAATTATCTCTAACCTTTTTTTCTACTTCTTCCATAACTTTGGTATTTTGTTTTAAATATGCTTTAACATTTTCTCTTCCTTGTCCAATTTTTTCTCCATTATAGCTAAACCATGATCCACTTTTTTCTATTATATCCAAATTAACAGCCATATCAAGAATATTTCCTTCTTTAGAAATTCCTTTTCCATATACTATATCAAATTCAGCTTCTCTAAATGGTGGAGCAACTTTATTTTTTATAACTTTCACTCTTGCACGATTTCCAACAACTTCTCCATCTTGTTTAATATTTTCTATTTTTCTAATATCAAGTCTTACTGATGAGTAAAATTTTAAAGCTCTACCACCTGTAGTTGTTTCAGGATTTCCAAACATAACTCCTATTTTTTCTCTTAATTGATTAATAAATATTATAACTGTTTTAGATTTGTTAATTGCACCTGCAAGTTTTCTTAATGCTTGTGACATAAGTCTTGCCTGTAGACCCATATGTGAATCTCCCATATCTCCATCAATTTCTGCTTTGGGAACTAATGCTGCAACAGAGTCTACAACTATTACATCTAAAGCACCACTTCTAACTAAACTTTCTGTAATTTCTAAAGCCTGTTCTCCTGTATCTGGTTGAGATACTATTAAATTATCTATATTAACTCCCAAATGTTTTGCATAAACTGGATCCAAAGCATGCTCTGCATCTATAAAAGCCGCTTCTCCATTCATTTTTTGTGCTTCTGCAATTATATGTAATGCAAGTGTTGTCTTTCCAGATGATTCTGGACCAAATATTTCTATTATTCTTCCTCTAGGTACTCCTCCTATTCCAAGTGCAATATCTAAACCTAATGCACCTGTTGGAATTGCTTCTATATTCATCGCTTTATATTCTCCAAGTTTCATTACTGAACCTTTACCAAATTGTTTTTCTATTTGACTTAATGCAGCCTCTAATGCTCTCTTTTTTTCTGGATTATCGTTACTCATATTATTCCTCCTAACATTTATTTCAAACGCTTGTTTGCTTTATTATATATTATTATTTTTTTTTGTCAAGTATTTTTTATTAATTTTTTTCAACATACCAATTATTTACATTATAAAACAAATTATACCAATTGTGTAAAAAATCTCCCTTTATTTTTGAATTATATAAAATAAAATTTGTATTTACATATAAAGTAATAAATGGCACCTCTTCTTCAAAAATTTCTTGTATTCTATAGTACTGTTCTTTTAAAACATCTTCATTTGTAATGCTTTTTACATTGTTAAGTATACTTAATATTTCATCATTTTTGTAACCCAAAATATTATTTTCACCAAAATAAGTAGATAAACCAGGAGCAACAGATAATATATTTCCCGTTAATGCCATATCATAATTTTGGTATTCCAATTTCTGATTGTAGTAATAATCATTAGCTTCTATAATATTTATAACAATTCCATTTTCAAGCAATTGTTTTTTTATTTGTTCTGCAACTTCACAACGAGTTTTATTATTAACATTAACTAACAAATAAAATTCTAGCCTATTACTATTTTTTTGCCAAACATCATTTTTTAATTCCCAACCTTCATCTAACAAAATTTCTTTTGCCTTATTTACATCATAGTTTTCTGAATATTCTTTATATAAATAGCTTTCAATATTAATTGGAAAATTTATTTGCAAATACTTATTATTATAAATATTATAAATTATTTTTTTTCTATCAATTAAACAGTTAATTGCTTTTCTTATATTTTTATCTGCAAGTATTTTATTTTTATTATTTATTGCTATATAATCTATTTCACGTCCACTGGACTGATTATTATTAATCCCCAATTTTCCTGTATAATTTTCATATTCTATATTTTGGGTACATAACAAATTTATATTTTCTTTTTCTAATGCTTCATAAAGTTCATTCGAGTTGTCATATATTTTAACTATCATTTTAGTATTTTCATTTTTCAAAATTATCTCTTTATCACTAATATTCGTAATACTATATTCTCCACTTCCTATTGGAATTTTAGTTTTACTTTTTAAAGTTTTTTCTTCGTAATAATTATGATTTAATATTGGAAAGGTTAATAAATATTCAAAAAAATTTATTTCTTCATCTAAATATAATTTCATAGTATACTCATCAATAATTTCTATATTTTTAATATGTTTTACATTTTCAGAATATATTGAATCTATAATTTTAAGATTCTCAATTGTAAATTTTACATCTTCTGCATTTAAATTATCATTATTTTGCCATTTAACATTTGGTTTTAATTTTATAATATATGTTTTATCATTTATTTTAGAATACTCTTCTACTAAATCATTTTCTATTTTAAAATCTGTACTTATATTAATTAATTGCCTAAAAACCAGTTTACTTATATATTGTACATCTATATTAGTTGTTAAAACTGGATTTATTGTATCAAATTCTGTAATACCAAAATTTATTTCTTTGCTTATTTTTAAATTTGAGCTACTACTAACAACTTTATTATAATCTTTTTTTCTATTTAAATAAACTATAGCTGAAGCAATAAGTATCATAATAATTGCAGAAGTAAAAAATATAATTTTAAATACTTTATCTTTCATAATGACTCCCATTTAACAAAAAAGAGACTATTATTTAGCCCCTTTTCAATTTTAAATTATTTTCTTGATTCTATAATAAGCTTCATCCCTGTTCTATTTTCGCCTTCAACTTCTACCTCTGCAAAAGCTGGTATACATACCAAATCTACACCTGCTGGTGCAACGAATCCCCTTGCTATTGCTACTGCTTTTACAGCTTGATTTAATGCTCCTGCACCTATTGCCTGCATCTCTGCTTTGTCACTTTCCTTTACTAAACCAGCAATTGCCCCTGCTACTGAATTTGGATTTGATTTTGATGAAATTTTTAAAACTTCCATTTTTTGCCTCCTAAATATTTTTTTGTAACTCTATCTTTTGTTTCATTTGTTACTTTCTATTTATATTATATTTAGGAATACTTGTCTATATGTTTTTGGAAAAAAAAGGAAATTTTCATCGCATAATTTTATGCATTTTCGCCAAAATATTATAAATTTATTCTTTCTATTTTTTCTACTCGACATGTTTCGTCATTTAATGTTAACACAATTCCATTTAATATTGAGTTTTTATCTTCACTAACCTTATATTTTTCAGGTAGTGTTGTTACAAATCTTTTTATAGAAGCATCTACATTCATTCCTATAACAGATTTTTTAGGTCCTGTCATACCAATATCCGTAATATATGCAGTTCCATTTTCTAATATTTTTTCATCTGCTGTTGCAACATGTGTATGTGTTCCATAAATACAAGATACTTTTCCATCTAAATAATACCCTAATGCAATTTTTTCTGCTGTTGCTTCTGCATGAAAATCTATTATAATAATTTCTGCTTTGTCTTTTACTTCTTCTATTATTTCATCTGCAACATTGAATGGATTTTCTGACAATACATTCATATCTACTCTTCCAATTAAATTTATTACACATATATTTTTTTCATTATATTTAAAAATATTATAACCTTTTCCAACTACATTTTTAGCATAATTTGCAGGTCTTATTAGATTTGAATTATCAATTATGTTAAAAATATCTTTTTTTCCCCATGTATGATTTCCCATTGTAATTACATTTACACCTGCTGTCATTAGTTCTTTAAAAATTTTAGAAGTAATTCCCATTCCATCTGCGCTATTTTCTCCATTTGCAATTATAAAATTAATATTTTCTTCTTTTTTATATTTTGGTAATATAGTTTTTACCTTATCAACACCATTTTGCCCTACAATATCTCCTATTATTAAAATTTTCAATTTATAAATCTCCTTTATTTTTAATCTGTATTATATAATACTACAAAAATAATTTTTTATCAATTGTTTTTATTATTTGCTAGTACATAAAAAGAGATACACCATATGTGTATCCCTTAAAAATTTTTTATTATTTTGCATAATCTATAGCTCTTGTTTCTCTAATAACATTTACTTTAATTTGTCCTGGATATTCCATTTCAGATTCGACTTTTTCAGCTACTTCTCTTGCCATAATAATCATTTGACTATCAGATATTTTTTCTGGTTTTACAACAAGTCTAATTTCTCTACCAGCTTGTATAGCATATGATTTGTCTACTCCTTCAAATGAATCAGCTATTTCTTCTAGTTTTTCTAATCTTTTAATGTATGTTTCTAAAGTTTCTCTTCTAGCTCCAGGTCTTGAAGCAGATATTGCATCTGCTGCCTGAACTAATACAGCTTCAATTGTTTTTGGTTCTACATCTCCATGATGTGCTCCTACAGCATTTATTATTAAATCATTTTCTTTGTATTTTTTTAATACATCTACACCAATTTCTACGTGTGTTCCTTCCATATCATGATCTAAAGCTTTACCAATATCATGTAATAATCCAGCTCTTCTTGCAAGTTTAGGATCTAATCCCAATTCTTCTGCCATTATTCTTGCTAAGTTAGAAACCTCTATAGAATGATTTAAAACATTTTGTCCATAACTTGTTCTGTATTTTAATTTTCCAATTAATCTTACTAAATCAGGATGTAAACCATGAACTCCAGTTTCTAATACTGCTCTTTCTCCTTCTTGCTTTATTATTGCCTCTACTTCTTCTTTGGCTTTTTCAACCATTTCCTCTATTTTGGCAGGATGAATTCTTCCATCATCTATTAATTTTTCTAAGGCAATTTTAGCAACTTCTCTTCTTAATGGATCAAAACCAGATAAAATAACAGCTTCAGGTGTATCGTCTATTATCAAATCAATACCAGTTAATGTTTCCAATGTTTTTATGTTTCTTCCTTCTCTTCCTATTATTCTACCTTTCATATCATCATTTGGTAATGAAACAACAGATACGGTTGTTTCAGATGTATGATCTGCAGCACATTTTTGAATAGCATATCCAACAATTTCTCTTGCATTTTTTAAAGAATCTTCCTTTGCTTTTGCTTCAGATTCTTTTATTAATATAGCTTTTTCATCACATAATTTTCTATCCAATTGTTCCAATAAAATAACTTTTGCATCATCTTTAGATAAACCAGATATTCTTTGTAGTTCCTCTAATTGTTTATTATACAAATCTTCTAAGCCTTTTCTTTTATTGTCATTTTCTTGCATTTTTCTTTCTAAATCTTTTTCTTTTTTTTCAAAAATTTCTGATCTTTTTTCTAAGTGTTCTTCCTTTTGAATTATTCTTTTTTCCTGTAGTCCTATTTCACTTCTTCTTTCTTTAATCTCTTGATCTAACTCATTTTTAGTTTTTAAAACCTCTTCTTTTGCTTTTAAAATTTCTTCTTTTCTTAAATTTTCTGCTTCCTTCTTTGCATTGTCTAATATAGTTTGTGCTTCACTTTGAGCTCCTTTTATTTTAGATTCTGCTGTTTTCTTTCTAAGCACCATTCCAGCAGGTACTCCTACAGCCATTGAGATAAGAAAGGTGACTACAATTATTAATCCTGTCATAAATAATGCACCTCTTTCTATTTGATTTTCAATGTTCAGATAATAATATATTAATTACAAATTATTTATACTAAATTCTGTACTATTCTATTTTACCTTGATTATTAAAAACTGTCAAGGTATCACTATTAAAAAATCACAATCTATTTTAGATTGTGATTTTTTAATAATTTCAAAGCAATATTGGCTGTATTTGCTCTCCTTCTATAGCTTTTAATATGGTTGATAAAATATATTTAGGATCAAAAACTATTGAACGAGGTTTTGTTATAGGATTATCTTGTCTAATTGGAATAAAATATGTGTGTTTTCTATTTAATAACTTCCCTATATTTTCAGCACTTCCAGCTAACGCATCATTAGTTGATATACCAATTACTAAAGGATTTTCATTTCTTAAATGAGATTTAACTGCCATAAGAACTGGTGTATCATTTATACCATTTGCCATTTTACCGAATTGTATTTCCGAGAACATGGTGCAACTACCATTATATCTGTAAGTTTTTTTGGACCTATAGGTTCTGCATCTTCAATAGTATGAATAATCTTTTTTCCTGTAATATCTTCTATTTTATCTATAAAATCCTTTGCCTTTCCAAATTTACTATCAATATTGTAACTATTAAAAGACATTATAGGTATAACTTCAGCACCTTCTTCTATCAGTTTTGAAATTTGGGGAATTGTTTTTTCAAATGTACAAAATGAACCTGTTAATGCAAATCCAACTTTTTTTCCTATTAATAACATAAATTTAAAATCCTCCCCTCTTATGTGTATATAATATAGTATGAATTTATGTTAATTTAAGTAACTAAATTTACATTAAAAATTTCCATATTTTATTATTGATTATTTATTTGCTCATTTACTTTTTTTATCTGATTATCAAATCCCGTAAGTGCTGCAAATGGTGCGAACTGTGCAGTCCTTGCTTCAATTGACATTCTTTTATGTTTGTTAGAAGTATGTTGTGGTAAATTTATAATATCATTATATTTTTCAATACTATCCATTAAGCGTTATGACCTCCTATTTGATTATTCCTTTCTATTGTAGTTCCTCCCTTGACTAAATTGATTCCTCTTATTATTGCATTTTTCCCATATTTATTTTTTATATTAAGCATTGTATTTTGAATTTTTCTTTGTCTCTCCTCATTATGCATTTGGTTTTTCTGTTCATCAATATTTGCAAATAAATTTATCTGTTCAAAATCTTTTTCTTTTATTGTATCTACATTTACAACATTATTTGCAATTACATATATTTTTCTTGTTAAAAGATTTTTATCAATTATTCTATCATATAGCTTTATAAATGCCTCCATTATTAATTTACTTGAAGATGTTTTATCACTTAAATTAATTGTACCATGTGCATGTTTTGGAATTTTTCTTCCATAAAAATCTGTTTTTATTTCGCCTTTATATTCTTTGTTTTTCAGATTTATTACATCATATTCTACTGTTAAAACCAATTGACTTGTAACTAAATTTTTTTCTACTAAATCTAAAGCCAATAATTCTGCCATTTCTTTTATATTAATTTTTGTTTTTTCATAATCACATGGACAATGTAAAACTTGACCAGAACTTATACTATTTGTTGAAGGTTTATATGCTTTTATATCTTTTATTGTGCATGGTTCATATCCCCAACTATGATCTATTAATAATTCTGCATTAACTCCAAATAATTTGTACAATAAATCTTCATTATTTATTGAACATCTAGCAATATCTCCCATTGTATAAATTCCTCGTGCCTCTAGTTTTTTTAAATATCCTCTTCCTATTCTCCAAAAATCAGTTAATGGTCTATGATTCCATAATAATTTTCTATAACTCATTTCATCTAGCTCTGCTATTCTTACTCCATATTTATTTGGAGCTACATGTTTTGCCCAAATATCCATTGCAACTTTAGCAAGATATAAATTTGATCCAATTCCAGCAGTTGCAGTAATTCGGGTAGATGAATACACATCTTGTATAATCTTAGTGGTTAATTCATATGCAGACATTTTATATGTATTTAAATACTCTGTAGCATCGCAAAACACTTCATCTATTGAATACACATATATATCTTCTGATGAAAAATATTTCAAATATATTTTATAAATCTCTGTACTATATTTCATATAATATGCCATTCTTGGCTTAGCTATAATATACTTCAACTTTAATCCTGCATTTTGTTTAAGTTCAACACTATTAAATGACTCTCCAATAAATTCTTTTTTTGGAGCTTTCATTTTTCTTTCACAATTCACTTGATTTACTTTTTCTATAACCTCATATAATCTTGCTCGACCTTTTATGCCATAGCATTTCAACGATGGTGTTACTGCTAAACACACTGTTTTTTCTGTACGTTTTTCATCAGCAACAACCAAATTTGTAATCATAGGATCTAATCCTCTTTCAACACATTCTACTGATGCATAAAAACTTTTTAAATCAATACAAATATATATCCTGTTCATTTTATTACTCCTATAAATTATTATATTAAATATAACATAAATTTTTACAAATGTAAACATTTGTTTGTGTTTGTGGTGTAATATTTTATAAAACCAAAAGGCATTTGCAAATTTAGCAAATGCCTTTCTCTTTTTAATTTATTTTATTCAATCCTTTGATTTTATTATTATTAATATTCCATTTTTTAACTCTATGCTTGCTTCTTCTAATATTTGTTCATTACTAATTCCTAAGCTATTTCCAATTTCTAAAGTGTATTTATTTAATTCATATTTAAATCCCTTTAATGTTACATCTTCTACTTTACTAGTTAAAGGTATTATAGAAATATATTTATAATTTTCATCTTTTTTTATTGTAGTATTCTTATTTATAAGTTTAATTTCATTATTGAAATTAACAATTTTAGCATCTATCCCATTATCCATACATTCTTTTAAAATATTAATATTACCCAATACATGATCTATTCTAGTTCCAATTGCACCTATTATAATTATATCCGTACTTTTTAAATCTATTGCAAGTTTTATGGCCATATGTGTATCTGTATAATCCTTTTCAGGATTTAATTTTATTATTTCTATATCTTTATTGCAATATTTTAAAAATATATTTTTATTTATTGAATCAAAATCTCCAATAATATAATTAGGTTCTATATTACATTTATCAAGTATTTCTAATCCTTTATCTACTGCAATTATATTTTGAAATTTATTATTATAAAATATATTTTTAAAATATTCTTCCGTTTCTTCTCCACCAGTTACAATTACTGTATTTATCATATTTATCCCTTCACTTTTCTTTTTACTTTAAATTTTCCAATTGATTCAACTATAAATATTGATAACGCAATAGCCCCTGCAATTAATATTGTTTGATAAAAATATTTTTTAGTCATATATGAATTATTGTTAAGTATATAATAAGCAGTTTTATATACTGCAACTCCTGGAACTATTGGAAGTATTCCTGGTACAAAAAATATACTTACTATTGCTTTTAATGCCTTAGATAATATAACTGAGATTATTGCAATAACTAATGCAGATAATAATGATGCAAAAACAGTTGAATACCCTATATTCATAAAACATAAATATACAATCCAGCCAATTGCTCCTGTTGAACCAGCTAAAAGTAAATATTTTTTTGGAACACCTATAACTATTGAAAAACTCAATGTTGCTACCAAAGAAACTATCGCTTGAATTATCATAAAGCAAAACCTCCTAATAATAAATTTGCAATTCCAATTCCTAATCCTACTCCGACAGCAATTGATGCTGCTCTTATAACAGCTTCTAGTACTTTAGCAATTCCAGACATATAATCTCCATTTAATGAATCTAATGTAGCGTTTGTAATTGCAACACCTGGAACTAAAGGCATTATTGTTCCAATTATTACTAAATCAATATTTACTTGAAATAATTTATTACTTATAATAGCAATCATAGATACTATAGCTGTTGAATTTAAATTAATTACAAATGAATTTGTTTGTAGTTTTTTTCCTAATTTAGAAATTAATACTAAAATAATTCCACAGATTAGTGCAGTTACTGTATCTATCCATCCACCTTGCAACATTATAACAAAAGCAGGTGGTATTATCATTAACGAAATATTAATTAACCATTTATTATATTCTTTATGTTTCTTGATTTTTTTCAATTCATGAAATGCCTCAGTTAATTCTATTTTTCCATTACAAAACTGTGTACTAATCTCATGTACTAGTTGTATTTTACTTAAATTTGTATCTCTTTCCTTTATTCTTCTAACTACAGTTATAGGATTAATATCAGCATCCGACATTGTTGCAGTAATATTAGTAGTCATTACAACTGCTTCTATATGTTTCATTTTTTGCGTTTTTAGTATCTTTTCTATAGTTTCCTCAACTAAATTTGTTTCTGCCCCATTTCTTAGCATTATTTCGCCAGCTAATACAGCAGTATCCATTAACAATCTATAATCAACATTTTCTACAGTTGCCATTTTATACACCTCTTTTGTTTTTTTAAGCTCTACAAATTATGTAGAGCTTAACTGAATTCTATTTAATTAATTCTGCTGTTTCTTCTGCAATTTTTAATTCTTCATTTGTTGGAATAATATACATCTTTATTTTTGATTCTGGTTTACTTATTATTCCTTCATATTGTTCATCATCATTGTGTGAATCATCAAAAACTATTCCTAATTCTTCTAATCCATCCACACATCTATTTACAACATCAGGGTTATGTTCTCCGATTCCACCCTCAAATATAATTGCATCAACATGTCCTAAAGCAGCCATATATGATCCTATGTATTTCTTTACTCTATATCCAAACATTTTTAATGCAAGTTCTGCTCTTTCATTACCTTGTTTACTTAATTCTTTTAAATCCCTTACATCTCCAGTAACATTTGTTACTCCTAAAAGTCCAGATTTCTTATTTAATATTTCCATCATTTCTGAAATAGTTAAGTTTTCTTTTTTCATTACAAATTCTAATACAGCTGGATCTAAATCTCCACATCTTGTTCCCATTATTAATCCTTCTAAAGGAGTTAATCCCATTGATGTGTCAATACATTTTCCATTTTTTATTGCTGCAACACTTGCCCCATTACCTAAGTGACAAGAAATAATATTTATATCATCTTTGTTTTTTCCTAAAACTTTTGCAGCAGTTTCTGTTATAAATTTATGTGATGTACCGTGTGCACCATATCTTTTTATTCCATATTTTTCATAATACTCATATGGTATTGCATATAAAGCAGCTTCTTCAGGAATTGTTGTGTGAAATGCTGTATCAAAAACTAATGCTTGTGGTACATTTGGCATTGTTTTCATACATGCATTTATACCTTGTAAATGAGCAGGATTATGTAATGGAGCATATTCAATACATTTATTATATTCTTCCATTACCTCATCATTTATAAGTACTGTATGGGTAAAATTAGGTCCACCATTTACTATTCTATGTCCAATTCCATTTATTTCAGATAAATCTTTTATTACGCCATTTTCTGAATCTGTTAAATATTTAATAACTGTTTCAAATGCAACTGTATGATCTGGTAATTCAACTTCATCTCTTACTTTTGAACCATTACCTTTTTTGTATTCGATAAAAGGTTTATTTATTCCAGCTCCACCTATTCTATCACATCTACCAGATGCCAATACATCATTATTCTCCATGTTTATTAATTGATATTTTAATGAAGAACTTCCACAATTTACTACTAAAATTTTCATTTTTAAATTCTCTCCTTTATTTGTTTATTCTATAATTAGGGCGATTAAAATCGCCCCTACATTTTTTATAAATACTTTATACTCTCTTTATTTATTGTGCTTGTACACATGTAATAGCTACAACCCCAACTATATCTTCTGCTTTACATCCTCTTGATAAATCATTAACTGGTTTTGCAATTCCTTGGCAAATTGGTCCATAAGCTTCAGCTTTTGCTAATCTTTCTACTAATTTATATCCAATATTTCCAGCTTCTAATTCTGGAAATACTAATGTGTTTGCATTTCCAGCCACTTTACTTTCTGGTGCTTTTAATTTGGCAATACTTGGAACAATTGCAGCATCTAATTGCATTTCTCCATCAATTAATAACTCTGGTGCTTTTGTTTTTGCAAATTCTGTTGCTGTTCTTACTTTATCTACTTCTTCTGCTTTTGCACTTCCCATTGTTGAATAAGAAAGCATTGCAACTTTTGCTTCTTTTCCTGTTAATTGTTCAAAACTTTTTGCTGATGATATTGCTATCTCAGAAAGTTCTTCTGCATTTGGATTTTGATTTAATCCACAATCAGCAAATCCAAGCACACCATTTTCGCCATATTCACAATTTGGAACATCTAATATTGAAAATGTTGATACAATTTTTGTATCTGGTGCTGTTTTTATAATTTGAAGTGCTGGTCTTAAAGTATCTGCAGTTGAATGTGCAGCTCCTGATACTAATCCATCAGCATCATTTTGTTTTAACATCATCATTCCAAAAAATACTGGATCCAATAATAGTTCTTTTGCTTTTTCTTCTGTCATACCTTTATGTTTTCTTAATTCATAAAAACCATTTGCATATTCTGTATATTTTTCAGAATTGCTTGGTTCAATTATTGTAACCTTTGATATATCAAATTCATTTTCATTTGCAATTTTGGCAATCTCTTCTTTATTTCCAATTAAAACAATTTTACAAAATTCATCTTTTGAAATTATATCAACAGCTTTAAGTGTTCTAATATCTGTTGCTTCTGGTAATACTATAGTTTTAATATCTTTTTTTGCTCTTAATTTTATATCATCTATAAATGACATTAAATTCCCTCCTCTTTTATTATAAGCATTCTTAAGTATTATATAAAGAAAACTCAAAAAGTACAAGGCTTTTTATGAATTTTTGTAATTATACTCCGTTTTACTCAACACTTTTCATTTCTTTTACCATTATATCTCCAAAAACTGCATATCCTTGTGTTGGATCAGAAACAAAAACATGAGTTATAGCCCCTATAAATTTTCCATTTTGTATAATTGGAGCTCCACTCATTCCTTGTATAATTCCTCCTGTTTTTTCTAGCAATTCTTCATCTGTAACTTTTATTATCATACTTTTATTATCTTCATTATTATTAATATATATTTTTTTTATTTCAATATTATATTCTCTCCTTATTCCATCATCTAAAGTTAACAAAATTTTAGCCTCACCTTTTTTTATTTCATCTCTTGAAGCAACTTCTATTTCATTTAAATTGCTAATATTTAATACATTTGTATTGTTTAAAATACCATATATTCCAAAATTTGTATTTGTCCCTACTGTTCCAATTTCTTTACCATTTATAATGCTTCCTCTTAGTTCTCCTGGCACCCCTTCTTCACCTTTTATAATAGAAAATATATTGCTTGTTACAACTTCGCCACTAGAAATTGTTATTAATTCTTCTGTATCAATATCTAATATTCCATGACCCAATGCTCCAAATTTTTTAGTTGAAGGTTCATAATACGTTATTGTTCCAATTCCTGCAGCCCCATCTCTTACCCATAAACCTAATTTATATTCATTTTCTGATGTTTTTACTGGTTCAATATTTGTACTATATTCAATTCCATCTCTAACATATTCTATTTCTAAATTATTTCCTTTACTATTTGATACTACTTTTATTAAATCAGATGTACATGTTATTTCATTTTTACCTATTTTTATAATTAAATCTCCTTCTTCTATTCCACTTTCTTTATATGGTTCTTTCCCATTTATTTGACTTTTTCCTACAACTAAAACTCCACTTGTATATAATTTTAATCCAATAGTATTTCCTAATGGTATAACTTTGGTTCTAGGTATTGTACTTATATCTATTTCTTTTATTGGAAATATATTAAATAATTTTATTGTAGCTGTCGTTTTTTGCAATTTTGTACTATCAGAAACTGAGCTTGAAGCTTGTATTGTTTTTAAATTTTCTGTATCTTCTTTATTTACATATACACCAAATATAGTTTGTAAATTTAAATTTTCCCCTTCAAACAAAATTACATTTTGTGGCATTTGTGTTATATTAGTAATATAAATTAATAAAATAATTAATACTATTAACAATATAGTTGATTTAAATTTTTTCATAACACAATCATCCTTTCTTTTTTAGAATAACCATTTTTTTTATTTTAAATCATTTAATTAAATCAATTTTTTTCGAAAAAAACTTGCGTTTTTATTTCAACTGTGGTATAGTAATAAATAGTCAGTTTATGCTAAATATAGGAGGTGTTGCATTATGGCAAAGTGTGCAGTTTGTGAAAAAGCTTTAAGTCATGGAAATAAACTAAGTATTACTCGTTCACATATAAGTAAAAGAACAACAAGAACATTTAAACCAAATTTAAGAACAGTTAAAACAATAGTTGATGGTCAACCAAAAAAAATAAAAGTATGTGCAAAATGCTTACGTGCAGGAAAAGTACAAAAAGCATAATAAAAAAAATAGGTATAAACCTATTTTTTTTATTATGCTTTTATAATTTATGTATTGTTTTTAATACCAAACATTAATTTAACAATACCTCTTAAAAATTTAGGAACTTTTTTTACCACAATAGTCATTTTACCACACTCCTTTATTTAACAACATAGCCATGCTACACCTACTGCAATTATTGTAATTCCGTATTATAAATAGCCATCCACCTAATGGAAGTAAAATGACTAATAATATACCTATGCCAAATCCTATTAAGCACACAGCTAATGTCTTTTTTAATACATGTAGCATTTCTACCTCCTTGTTTATTTACTGTATGTTTTCTACTACTATAATATATTAAGTTACATAAAAAAGGGTGATAATTTTAAATATGAATAAAAAAAATAGAGCAATAGAAATAATTAAAATATTAAAGCAAACATATCCAGATGCAAAATGTAGTTTAGATTTTACAACTCCATTTGAAATGGGAATTGCAGTAATGCTTTCTGCCCAATGTACAGATGAAAGAGTTAATAAAACTACTCCATATATTTTTTCTAAATATAATACACCTCAAGATTTTGTAAATATTGATATTAATGAATTAGAATTATTAATTCATCCCTGTGGATTTTATAAAACAAAAGCAAAAAACATTAAAGGATATGCTCAAAAAATAATTTCAGACTATAATGGTACAGTACCCGAAAATATTGAAAGTTTAATAACCCTTCCAGGAATTGGTCGAAAAAGTGCAAATGTTATTATGCTAGAAGCATTTAATAACCCTGTCGGAATTGCAGTTGATACTCATGCAAGAAGAATTTCAAACAGACTAAATTTATCTCAAAGCCAGGATCCAATAAAAATAGAACAAGATTTGATAAATTTATTTCCAAAGAAATATTTTAAAGATATCAATCATTTACTTGTATGGCATGGTCGAAATCTATGTACTGCAAGGAATCCTAAATGTAAAGAATGTCCTTTATTTAATTTATGTAATTGGCACAAATAATTCATTGACAAACTTAATATAAAAGCTATATTATATATTCAAAAGGGAGGTATTTTATGATTAAAAAAACGATTACTTTTTTTGGTTTATTTTTATTATTAATTTCATCACTTTGCTTTGCATCAAATGAATTAAATTTATTAAATCAAGATTTATATATTACAGATAATAATTATGTTCTTAATAATCTAATTGCAGGAAATGTTTTTGTTTCTAATAAAAATTTCTCAACAGATGCTTCTGATAATGGAGGAACAATTTCTGGGAATTTATTTGTAAAATCTAATTCTGTAAATATAAAATCAGTTAAAGATGAAAATGGAGCTACTACTCAAGTTTCTACAATTTACGGAAATGTTTATGCCATTTCTGATACTTTTACTTTAGAAGAAGGATGTTCAATAAATGGAGATTTGTATTTTTATGGTAACACTTTAAATTTGGAAAATTCTTCTCAAATAGGTGGAAACATTTTTGTTTCTGCAGATAATGTAACTATAAATTCTCAAATTAATGGTAGTGCATATATTACATCAAAAAATTTTAATTTGAATTATGATGCTTATATTTTTAATGATTTGAATTTAAATTCTAAATACGCAATTTTAAATGGACAAATTGGTAGAAATTGCAAAACAAAAAATAATACTTTTACAAGTCAATCTGGTTTTAAGGTATCAGGAGATTTTTTTGCAACATCAAATGAAATTAATTTTGCAGGTGAAATAATAGGAAATGTTAATTTAAACGCAAAAAAAATTACTTTTAATACAAATGATTCTACTTGTATAATTAGAGGCGATTTAAATTATTCTTCTAATTCAGAAATTAATATTACTTCAACAAATGTATATGGAAAAATAAATCATACAAAATATAAAACAAATATTGGTAAATCAATATTAAATAAACTAGTATCTTACATTTCATTGTTAATTTATATATTCGCAATTAATATTTTACTAAACAAATTATTTAAAAACTTTGTAAACAAAAGCATTAATTTTAATATAAAAAATTTATTTGTTTTCTTTGGTTTAGGATTGGCATTTTTAATTATGCTTCCAATTATTATTGCTTTACTTTTTATATTAAAAATAACTCTAGTACTAGCTTGTATATTATTAGCTATATATTTTATTCTATTATCACTTGCTATTCCTGTATTTATAAATACATTAGCAAACAAATTTAAAAAGAAAAATATTTATTTAAATATATTAATATTAACCTCTATTTTATGGTTAATTTCTTTAATACCATTTGTAGGATTTGTATTTGATATAATAATTACACTATTAGGATTTGGAATTATAATTATTAATATAAAACAAAATAAAAAATGTTAGTCTTATGACTAACATTTTTTATTTTAATTCTTTTATTGCTTCTTTAAAATTCTCTGCTAATATTATTGCATTTCCAGCAACTGCAATATCAACATTTGCTTTTTTTACTGTTTCTATTGTTTCTTTATTTACTCCACCATCTACTTCTATATATGTATCTAACTTTTTACTTTCTATTGTTTTACTTATCTCTTTTGCCTTTTCTAAAGCTTCTGGAATTAGTTTTTGCCCACCTTTTCCTGGTTCAACAGTCATTACTAATATCATATACACCAATGGTAAAAAATCTATAATTTTGCTAATATCTGTATTTGGTTTTATAGATATTGCAGGTTTTACTCCATTTTGTTTTATATAGTTTATTATTTCAATTATTTCTTCATTACTTTTACAAGCTTCATAATGAAATGTTATTATACTGGGTTCTAATGACAAATATTTATCTATATGCTCCTTTGGATTTTCGACCATTAAATGAACATCCAAAGGAATATTAGATATATGTTTTATTGTGTTTGCATAATCATACATTAACTCTGTTGTATCTCTTTCTACAAATTTTCCATCCATTACATCAATATGAAAATAATCTGTTCCAGCTGTTTCTAAATTATAAAAAACTGTTGTTGCATTTTCCATTTCTACACTTAAAATTGAAGTTGAAATTTCCATTTTGTTTCTCCTTATTTAGTAATTTTATTAATCTATTGTAATAGATGTTTGACTATTTAAGTTAATTGTTTTTTCAGCTTTTTTATTTCCATCTATATATACTTTAATTGTTACATTACCAGAACCTTCGAAGCTAACAGATTCATTTGTAGATGCTTTGCTTACAATTTTTTGTTCAATTTGTTCATCATTAACAGTAATTTTTAAAGTTATAGTTCCAGGATCTATTAATCCTCCATCAACATCATGTTTCTCTTCATATCCATTTAAAGATTTAACATTAACATTTACAGTAGCAGATTTTGTTTCATCAAACTCATTTACAGTAATTGTAATTTCTGTATCTTTATCTACTTTACTGCCTTTTGAAATATTTTGGTCTACAACTACACCATTTGGCTTGCTAGAATCATTTACTTTTGTTGTACTTTTCCATTTTAATTTTGCATTTGTCAATGTTGCTTTAGCTTCTTCTTCTGTCTTTCCAGATAAATCTGGAACTTCAATTTGTTCAATTCCTTTACTTACTGTTAAAATAATGGTTGTTCCAGCTGGTGTGTCTACATCAGCATCTATACTTTGTTTTATTACAATTCCATCTTCAACAGTATCACTGTATTCTTCCTCTATTTGAACAATTAATCCTAATTCTTCCAAAGATTTTTTTGCTTCATCTTTTTTCTTTCCGATAACTTTTTCTGTTTTTACTATTTCTTGGCCTTTACTTATAACTACTTTTATTGAAGATTTTTCTTTTACTTTAATATTTTGATATCCTGGATCTTGCTCAATTATTTTACCTTCTTCAACTGTTAAATCATATCTTTCTTCCTTTACCTCTACCTTTAGTTTAACCTCTTTAGCCTTAGTTTCCGCTTCTTCAAGAGTTAATCCTACTAAGTTAGGAAGTTGTACATCCTTCTTTTTAGTTAATGAAGAAATTTCATATGTTCCAAATCCAACAGCAAACATAACAAATATTGCTATAAATATCATTGTAAACCCTTTCATTATAGGATGTTCTTCGAAATATTTTTTCATTTTTGAAAATTTTTGTTTCTTTTTTGGTTTATCTTCTGAATGTCTAGAGCTTTCTTGTTTAACAGCATGCTCTGTAGGAATATATACAAAATCTTCTTCAGGATTTTTTAATGCTCTATTTAAATCTTTTAGCATTTCAGTTGCATTAGCATATCTTAATTCTGGATCTTTTTGCATTGCTTTCATTATTATTTTATTTACACTTAATGGAATTTCTGGATTAATAACTATAGGTTCTACTGGTTCTTCTTGCATATGTTTTAAAGCAACAGAAACAGGAGTATCTGCATCAAAAGGTACTCTTCCTGTTACCATTTCATACATTACAACACCTAATGAATATAAATCAGATTTTTCGTCTGTATTTCTACCTTTTGCATGTTCTGGTGAGAAATAATGTACAGATCCTATTGTAGTTCCAAATGCTGTTATTGTTGAATTTGAAACTGCTTTTGCAATTCCAAAGTCTGTTACTTTAGCAATTCCATCTTCAGTTATAATAATATTATGTGGCTTAATATCTCTATGAATTATTCCATTTTTATGGGCTGTTTCTAATGCTGAAGCTATTTGAATTGCAACTTTCACAGACCACTTCCAACCTATTGCTCCATCTTCTACAATAATTTCTTTTAAAGTTTTTCCTTTTACTAACTCCATTACTATATAATATAAATTTCCTTCATTTCCTACATCATATACAGATACAATATTAGGATGTGAAAAACATGCAACAGCTTGTGCTTCTACATTAAATCTTTTTATAAATTCTTCATCTGTTGTAAATTCATCTCTTAATATTTTTACAGCTACATATCTATTTAGGACATGGCATTTTGCTTTATATACAGTTGCCATCCCACCATTTCCTATTTTTTCTATTAATTCGTATCTATTTCCCAATAATTTACCTTCTAAATTCATTTATGGTTTCCTCCATTTATAAATAATCTATTTGTTATTGTCTATTATTATTACACTTATATTATCATAACCACCTAATTGATTAGCCTCAAATACCAATTTTATTGGTGAATTTTCTGGGTCTTCTTTAATTATATTATATATTTTTTCTTCTGTAAGCATATTTGTCAACCCATCAGAACACATACACATAATATCATTTTCTAAAAAACCTCTAACCATTATATCTGGTTCAATTTTATTTGCACATCCCAAAGCTTTCATTAACATATTTTTTTTAGGATGATAAAATGCTTCTTCTCTTGTTATAGTTCCATCTTTTACTAATTCTTCAACATAACTATGGTCAGTTGTTATTCTTCTCATTATATTTTTTCTAATTCTATAAATCCTACTATCTCCAATATGCCCAATATATGCTCTATTTTCATAAATCAAACATATTTCTAAAGTAGTTCCCATTTGTTCTAATTCTTCTGTTGTTTTTGATTTTTCATAAACCATTGCATTTGCATATTCCATAGCTTTTTTTATTAATTCCTGTAATGCTTCTTTCGTACGAGCAACATTAACAAAATTTTCTTCAATATATTTTTTTGCAGATATTGTTGCCAAATTACTTGCAATTTCTCCACCTTTATATCCACCCATTCCATCTGCTAAAATACATAATTTATATCTATCATTATTGTCCGACACATAATAAAAATCTTGATTTATTTGTCTTTCTTTTCCTATATCGGTTTTTGCAAAGACTTGCATTTTTCCACCTCTTTTTTCCTAAGTTGTCCACACGCTGCATCTATATCAGACCCGAAGTTCACGTCTTATTGTAGCAACTATTCCTTTTTTATTTAAATAATCTCTAAATTTTATTATATTTTCATTTGTACTTTTATTATATTTACCATTTTCTATTTTATTAATTGGTATTAAATTTACATGACATAACATACCTTTTAGCAATTTTATTAATTTATCTGCATCATCTAAATTGTCATTATTATCCTTTGCTAATGCATATTCAAAAGAAATTCTCTTGTTTGTTTTTTCTATGTAATATTTACATGCTTTCATTAGCTCCTGAATATTATATGTATTATTTACAGGCATCATCTGACTTCTTTTTTCATTATCTGCACTATGCAAAGAAATTGACAAAGTGCACTGCATATCTCTATCTGCTAATTCATATATTTTAGGAACCAATCCACTTGTAGAAATAGAAATATGTCTTGCTCCCATGTTAATACCTTTTTGGCTATTTAAAATTCCTATTGCTTGCATTACATTGTCATAATTATCTAAAGGCTCTCCAATTCCCATAAATACTAAATTAGAAATTTTAATATTTTCATCTCTTTCAATTGCAAGTAATTGTTCAACTATCTCTCCTGCTGTTAAGCTTCTTACAAATTTAATTCCAGTTGATGCACAGAATTTGCATCCCATTTTACATCCTATTTGCGATGAAACACATATTGTTTTACCATGTTTATATTCCATTAGTACTGATTCTATAGCATTTCCATCTAGTGTATCAAACAAATATTTTTTTGTTCCGTCTTTTGAAACCTGCTTTTGCAATATTTTAAATGTATGTAAATCAAATTTTTCTTTTAATTTTTCTCTAAGTTCAATCGAAATATTAGTCATTTCATCAAAATTTGTTACATGCTCTACAAATATCCATTTAAAAATTTGTTCTGCTCTATATTGCTTTTCGCCTAAATCTATTAAAACTTGTTTTAAATCATCTAAATTGTAATCTTTAATATTTTTCTTCAATTATATCTTTCCTTTTTACAATTTTACAGGTACATTGTATCATAATGAATTTTATATTACAAGTTTTTAATATTAAAAATATAAGACTTGTCAATAAATTATTTAAAAATAAAAAAGAAAATAATTAATAAAATTATTTTCTTTTTATTTAATCTTCTTTTTATATTTATTAAATCATATTGTGTATGTGATACAGCTTCAAAGGTTTTAAATGCCATTTAATTGCATCACATTTTTTTCTGTTTCTTATTAATTATCTATGTGTATTGCGGGCGATTAAAATCGCCCCTACATTTTTGCGTTTTGTATTTTGTGGGTAATTAAAATCACCAGGTATATCTTTTTTATTAATCTTCATCTACAAAATTAAATTCATCTTTAAATTTTTCTTTGAACATTTCAAATACTGTATTTAATGTTTCTTCATCATCAACACTTACATAAGATTCTTCGTCTTCAGCATCTGTATCTTCAATTTTTAATATTACTACTTCTCCATCTTCTTCGTTTCCTTCTTCCATTGGTAATAATATTACATATTCTTCATTTTCATATTCTATTAAATCTAAAAATTCAAATTTAACTTCTTTCCCTTCTTCGTCATTTAAAACAACTATGTTGTCTAATTCTTCTCCCATTTCTAAGTTTTCATTTTTATTCATTTTTAATCTCCCTTCAAAATTAATTATATTTATATAAAAAATTAATAACATTTATTAATATATACTTCTAGTATATATGTTGCAGATAATGTATCTACTATTTTCTTCTTTTTTGTTTTATTAACACCTAATTCATTCATTGTATTATGTGCTTGTACAGTAGTTAATCTTTCATCAATTGTTTCAATTTTTATTTTATTATATTTACATTTTAATTTATGAATAAATTTTTCAGTTTCTTCTACCCTAGGTCCATAATCCCCATTCATATTAATTGGCATTCCAATAACAATTGTATCTATTTTATATTCTTCAAAAATCTTATCAAGCTCACTAAGTAATATTTTATCGTTTCCATTATGAGTAATTGTTTTTAATCCTTGAGCTGTTATCCCAAGTTCGTCTGTTATTGCAATACCAGTTCTTACTTTTCCATAATCAATTCCAAGTTTTCGCATATTATTCATCTAACCCTATATAATGTTTTACCATTTTTTCTAACAATTCGTCTCTTTCAATTATTCTTATTAAATTTCTAGCATTTTTATGACTTGTTATATATGTTGGATCTCCAGATAAAATATATCCAACAATTTGGTTTACAGGATTATATCCCTTTTCTATTAAGGCATCATATACTTCTTTTAAAACCTCTTTTGCTTTAATATCTTTATCTTTTTCAACTTTAAAATTCATAGTTTTATCACTTACCATGATTTACCTCCTAAATATAATTAATATTGCTTTCATCTTTGTCTGCATCATCAAGATATTCTTCTAATTTTTTTGTTACTTCTTCTAATCCTGTACCCTTATAATAATCAGCAATTACAAAATTAGTTCTTGGATATGCATCTATATCTTCAACAATTTTTTGAGATTTATTTTCAGGATTTTCCTCTACAATTTTTATTTTTTCAATATCACTCTTAACTACTTCTAAGAAATTCTTTACACCATCAACATCTACTCCAGAAAATGCAATTGCAAATTTAGGTCCCATATACCTTACAAAAATATATTCCGAAGAAATACTCGCTTTTACATTGTTACTTATTTTTATAATTATATCCGTTCCTACATCTCTACCAAATTTTTTGTTAATTTCCATAATATTTGTAATTTCAAACATACAAATTGTAGATTGAACATATTTATCTATTATTCTTTTACCTTTTCCATATAAATATTCTGCAGAATTCAACCCAGTAGTTCTGTCCACTCTATAAATATTTTCTATTGTATTTTGATATGTAACTGTTTTTAAAACTGCAACAATATTATCCTTTACAACCCCAAGTATATTTGTATCCATATTATCAAAAGCATGTGCTTCACTACTTTCTATAATCCAATATCCAATATACACATTGTCAATATATAAAGGAAAAAACATAGCTGACTTGGCTCTTCCAAATTCTGATCTTTGATAACTCAATTTTTCTTCAGGAGTATTAACTGTTATATATTGAGGTGTAGCAGTAGCAATACTCTTTTTAAACATTTCATCAGTATGTAAGTTTTTTAATGTATCCCAATGTTTTTCATTAACATTTGTTGCTTTTAATACATATTCTGCTCCATTAAAAACAACTATACTAGAATATTTTATTTGAAATTTTTCTATTAATATGTCATTTATAACCTTCAGTTTATCATCAACTGCACTATCTTTTCCAATAGTATCTAAAAAATCTTGCAATACATTCAAACTTGTTATTCTATCATTTATATTTTTAAATTTATTGATTTTTTTAGATATTCCAAGGTTATATATTATTAATCCAATTATTACTATTACTAATAATACAATTACTATAAATATTGGATTCATTTTTTATGTCACCTCTTTTTTATTGATATTTTTTCATTTTATTTAATGTATTATTCATATCTTCAGAAAAGTTATCTCTATATTTTTCTCCCATTGGATAATATGTTTGTTTTCCCATTAATGGATATGCCAAATTAGCTAAATCCTTTAGCGAACTAATAAATGTTTTTGTATATCCATTTAGGTTCATAGAACACATTGCTAACGCTTCCAAATACTTTGCATAATTTTGCATTTCAAACGGAATTACACAATATGGAACTATATCTTTATTAAATAATTCTGTCATATAGCTCATTCCTGGATCATTATAAAATGCTATTCCACCAATTAATGTTTTAGCAGATAAATTTCTTATTTTTTGAAATTTGTTTATAACAATTTTTATTTTATCCTGTTTTAATATTTCTTTAGCCTTTAAATTTCTTAAAAAAGCTGTTAATGGTTGAATTGTTAAAACATCCATACTTTGTACTAAAAATATTTCCTGTGATTTTTCAAAATACTGAATAGGAGTTTCAAAATCACAATCTACTAATACCACAGAATAATTCTTTATTAATGTGCTTAATATACTATCTGCATCTGAAAAATCTATATTTTCAGTTGGCAAAGATGTATAAATTCCTAAATTTTTATTTGGTGTTAATCCTTCTGCTATTCCACTTTTCAATTTGTTTATACTTTCCTGAGCAACATTTCTTAGTTTTTCTTCATTATTTGTATAAATATAAAATGCATTTTTACTTTTAGTTAAATCAAGAACTGCTGTTTTTATTCCCATAGAAGCAAACAATTCAGCCAAATTATTTACTACAAATGATGTTCCATTTTTAGTTGTTCCAACAAAAGTAATTACCTTTTTATCTTTACTTAATAAAGATGTAAAATTTGAATTTATATTATTCTGTTGACTATCCATAATTCCAGTATTAAAAGCTACTGTATTATCTTCAACTTCATCATTATTTAAATCAGATAAATCAAAGTCATCATTGCTATCATTTGGTTCAATTATAGTTGTATTTGTTTCTTGATTATCACCAAATCCAAACAAATCTATACCCTCTTCTTCATTTTCAGCATTTGAATCAAATGTTTCTATATTTTCTTCTTCATTTTCAGCATCTAATCCAAAAATATCAAACTCATCTTCTTCACTTTTTTCTTCTAAATTATTATTACCTTGATTAAAAATTCCATTAGATAAATCTATATTATCATCTTCTGTATTATTTAATTCAAATAAATCTAATTCATCATCTTCTTCTACACTATTTAATCCAAATAAATCTAATTCATCATTTTTAATATTTTCTGTTTTTTCAATATTGTTTGAATTTTCTGTTTCATTTTCTAACTGAGTTAAATCTAATGTCTCTATTTCTGTTTCTTCGTCTGTTACACTTTCTGTTAAAGGTGTTTTTCTAGGTCTTCCTCTTCCTCTTTTTGGTTTATTTTCTTGTTCTATATTAACTGGAACAATTTTTTTAGGCCTTCCTCTTCCTCTTTTTACAGGTTCTACTTGGTCTGTTACTATATCTTCTTTCTCTTTTGTTGTAACTATATTGTTTTGTTCTACCATTTCTTGTTTAAATTCATTGTTTTGTTCTATAACATTTGAATTCTCAATATCATCAATTTGTTCTAACAAAGCATCTAAATCTGGTAATTTATTATCAACTTTGTTTGTTTCTTTTATTATGTTGTTTTCTTCTAGTTTTTGAGGTTCAACTATACTCTTTTGAATTGGTATAGTTCTTGGTGAATCTTTTATTAATTTTTTAACCCCTTGTTTATTAACTCCAGTTGGAACTACAATTGGTTTTGTTATTTGCTTTTTATCCTTTTCTAGCATTTTAACATTAATTCCCTTTTTTACTTCAGAGCTCTTTTTATATGCTGGAGTATTAGTTATACTCTGACTAGGAATATTATTATATGTTTTTGCATTTATCATTAACTCTTGATATTTGGGAGATTTTTCTTCTAAAACTGCTTTTACCCATATTGGTAAATATGAAATTATTATTCTTAATTGATTATCATTATACTGTGAAACAATATTGTTAAAGCTGTCTAGGTATTTTTCTTCATTTTTTCCCAATCTTCTATAATGATTTAAAATATTTTGTACTTCTGCTTCGCTAACATTATTTTCATCTTCTGATTGATAATTTACACTTTCAGCTTCAATTTTATAGTATTGTTTTGCATCTCTTTTGTTTCTAGGCTTATTTATTAGTTTACATACTTCATCAATTTTTCTATCTTGTCCAATTAATGCGCTATATATACCAATTCCAAAATATTTTACTAATACATCGTCAGATTTTGATCTTCTATCGTTACAAATTAAAACTATATCTGTATTATTTCCTTGAGCATCTGTTGCTTCATCACTAATATTATCTAATTTATCAAATAAAAATTTATCGTTATTCTCATAATTGTTATTTATAAATGGTTCTAAGTCTTCACTTATTACAACCCTATCATAACTTTTATCCTTTTGTAATTCTCTTATAATTGCATTAAAGTAATATACATTCTTATATGATAAAATCTCTTTGTATTGTTTTTGATATTTTTTTATTATTGCATCTGAAATTTCGTCATTATTTACTGCAAATAAAACTTTCATGCTATTAACCCCTCCAACCTTTTACAACTATTGCAAATACAAGTGGCAGCACTTGACAAATAACTAAAATTGTTGTAAAAGCAATCATCGTTCCGAATCCTCTGTGTTTCATATCCAATCTTCTTGTTCCTAACACATATTGATAAAGTGCACCAACTACTATTCCGATAAAACAGAATGGTATACTAAATAATCTAACTTTATTTAAAATATATGCTGTCATTCCGTAAGTTTCTGATCCATATTTTTCATTATACTTTTGTATTTCTTTATCATTTTGTTCCTTTACTTCCACAATATCACTTGCTGTATTTGTATCCATATTATTTGTTACTTCTACGGCTTGAACTGTTTTAAAGGATATTATTACTAATAAAGCAATCACTGCAGATATTACTATTTTTTTTATTTTCATATTTGCTTTGCCTCCTAATATTTCTATTATTTTACCTTATAACATCATACATTATTATACAAAAAATAGCAAGTAAAATATTTTATTTTTAAAAAAATATGACTGCATCTAAAATGCAATCATATTTTCTTGTGTTCAGGCAGGTGTACACGTCTGTCCGAACTTATTAGGGTTCATATTTGAACCACTGACGTCCGTATCCGGACAATCCGCGGTCATAAGTAAACCCCAAGTCCTCTATTTCTGCAAAATCCACTTTCACAGAAGCAGGGAACACGCAATATTCATCCGAGACGAGTATTGCGCCTTTTTTCCGCAGTTGCTTACGCAACTTTTCGGAAATTATAGAGGGGTCCATTTTTCCCCTCCTTTCTTTTTTATTTGACGTGCATTTCTGCATATCATTTATATTATATCATTTTTTTTATAGCAAGTCAAAAAGACACCTTAATAGGTGTCTTTTCTTTTTATATATTATTCTGCTGATTCTGTAGAATCCATTTCTGCATCAGGAGCTTCAAAAGCTTCTAATATAGCTGATTGGATTTTTTCTCTTGTTTCAGCATTAATTGGATGAGCTATATCTTTGAATTCTCCGTTTGGAGTTTTTCTACTTGGCATAGCTATAAATAATCCATTTTGACTTTCGATAACTTTTATATCATGAATTACGAATTCATTATCGAATGTTACAGAAGCAACAGCTTTCATTCTGTTCTCTGAATTTACTTTTCTTAAACGTACGTCTGTTATTTGCATTTAGTGCACCGCCTTCCAATGTTTTTTTGTACATTTTTCTATGTACAATTCATATATTCGCCAAAAAAATATTTTTTCCTTCTTTATTTTCTCTTTATTTTATATTTATCATTTTTTTGTTTTTTACATATTATGTTTTATAAAGAATATTTTTCTATAAAAACATTGAAATATTTTTATTATCATTGTATAATGCATTATGTTAAGAAAGGTGTGCAAATTATGATTAATCTTAATAGTATAGAAAATTTAAAAAAATATAAACACATTCATATGATTGGAATTGGTGGAATTAGCATGAGTGGAATTGCCGAAATACTGCATAATTGGGGTATTTTTGTAACTGGTTCTGATTGCACTAGAAGCAAAATAACAGATAAATTAGCAAGTCATGGTATTTATATTACTATTGGTCATGATTTTTCAGTTGTAAAAAGATCTGATTTAGTTGTATATTCTGCAGCAGTTAAACAGGATGATCCAGAAATTTTAGAAGCCAAAGTTAATAATATACCAGTTGTTGAAAGATGTGATTTTGTCGGCCTAATAACAAGAATTTATAAAGATACAATTGGAATTGCAGGTACTCACGGTAAAACAACTACAACTTCTATGATTTCTTCATGTTTTATCGAAGCTGGTTTTGATCCAACAATTCAAGTTGGTGCAATTCTTAAAGAAATCAATGGTAATAGTCGAGTTGGAAATAGTGATTATTTTATTTTAGAAGCATGTGAATATGTCGAAAGCTTTTTAAAATTTAGTCCTAAAAGTTCAGTTGTTTTAAACATTGATAATGATCACCTTGATTATTTTAAAAATTTTGACAATATTAAATTAGCATTTAAAAAATATGCAACTTTAACTCCATATGATGGTTTACTTGTAGTTAATGCAGATGATCCAAGTTGTTTAGAATTAAGAAAATGTACAGATGCTAAATTTGTAACTTTTTCTATCAATAACCCTAAAGCAAATTTTATTGCTCGTAACATTACCTTTAATTCAAATGGATTTTCTAAATTTGATGTATATCATAACAACTCTTATTTTGGAGAATTTCAATTATCAGTCCCTGGAATTCATAATGTTTACAACGCTTTAGCTTGTATTTCTCTTTGCCTTGAATACAAAATCGATAAATATATTATAAAATCAGCATTATCAAAATTCACAGGAGCAAATCGTAGATTTGAATTTATTGGTTCTTACCAAGGTATTAGTGTTTTTGATGATTATGCTCACCATCCAAGTGAAATATTAGCAACTGCAAAAGCTTTGAAAAATAAACATTTTCGTCAATCTTGGGTTGTTTTTCAACCACATACATATAGCAGAACTCAAGCTTTATTAGACGATTTTGCAAAATCTCTTTTAGATTTTGACAATCTAATAATTACAGACATCTATGCCGCAAGAGAAACAAATACCTATAATATATCTTCTATCGACTTATTGGAAAAAATCAAGTCTTTAGGAAAATCAGCTGTATATATACAAGATTTTAATGATATTGCAAAATATATTAGAGAACGTGCTTGTCCAAAAGATATTATTCTTACACTAGGCGCAGGTACTGTCACAGAAATAGGAAGAAAAATTTTAAATATATAATTTGTTCTTATTTTAAAAAGAGTAGTTTAAAGCAAAACAAAAAAATTTACTTTAAACTACTCTTTTTTTATTATTTTATCTTACAAAGAAAATAATAATTGCTAAAATCCCAACTACTATTCTATATATTGCAAAACATTTAAATGTTCCTTTCTTTAAGAACTCTAATAAATATTTTATAACAAAAATTCCAACTATAAAACTAACCAATACACCTATTATAAATTCCATATTAAAAACAAAATCTGAAAGTTTTAAAAGCGTTGCTCCAAATATAATTGGAGTTGCAAGCATAAACGAAAATTTAGCAGATGATTCACGATCTATTCTAAGTAATCTAGCAGTTGTCATTGTTATACCAGAACGTGATACTCCCGGAATAAATGCTAAGCATTGAGATAAACCTACTAAAAAAGTTTGCTTTAAAGTTAAATTTTCATATTTTGTTTCATTTTTGGAATATTTATCTACAACATATAAAATTATTCCCATAATAATTAGTGAAAAAGCAATTATTATTGGGGCTTTTAAACATTCCTCAAAAAATCGATCTAATACAAAACCAATTATTGCTCCAGGAATTGTTGCAATTACAAAATACCAAAACAATTTTCCTTCGTTACTTTTTTTACCAACTATTTGATTAACTCCACATTTAATTAAATTTATCCAATCCATAAAGAAAAATATTCCTATTGCAAGCAGCGTTCCAAAATGTAACGCTACATCAAAAGATTCTGGTATGTTCCAAGTTAAAATCCAAGGAATTAAATTTAAATGAGCAGAACTTGAAATTGGTAGCAATTCTGTAAGACCTTGTATTAATCCTAAAACTATAGATTGAAATATTGTCATTTGTTTTCTCCTCCTCTACGCATTTTTAATGCACTGTTTTATATACTTTGCAGCAGTTATAGGTGCTACTTTCCCTGGCAATGCCAATTCTAAAGTTGCATTTATTCCCAATTCTTTGGCTTTTTCATAATCTACTCCTCCGGGGTTTTGAAGCCAAATCTATAATTATGCAATTTTTATTAACTTTTTTTAATTTTTCATCATCTAATATTAAATATGGTATTGTATTAAATATAAAATCAAACTTATGCAATTCATCTATTAAATTACTTAAATAAATTGCATTATAGCTATATGAATTTATTTTGGCAATATCTTTTTCTTTTCTTGCTTCACAGTATACATTTGCTCCAATTCCAGTTAGCATTTTAGCAAGTATTTTTCCTATTCTTCCAAATCCCAAAATCAAACAATTGCTATCATGTAAAGTTATTTTGCTTTTACTCATAGCAATTTCAATTGCTCCTTCTGCTGTTGGAATCGCATTTAAAATAGCCAATTCTTCACATTCTAACAAATCCGTTAATCTTATACCATATTCATCTGCTAATTCTTTTATTTTATTATTCACTGCACCAGTTATCAATTCTTTTGTTTTCATGTTTTTAAATATATTTTCTATACAAATTTTATTCTCGCCAAATGGTGCATTGATATTTTCACCATCTTTCGATAATGGTATTGAAGTTATAATTTTTTCTGCTTTTTTTATTTCTTCCAAATTTTCACATTTAATAATCTTATTATTATCAAATAAATATTTTTCAAACGCATATGTATATACATTTTCCCCATCATTTGCAAGCATTTCGGCAAGATATGCAATTCGCAAATCTCCACCTATAATTCCAATTAAATTATTCAATAAAAACCTCTCTTTCTTTATATGATTTTATTAAATAATTTTAAGAATATTCTTTTATTTTTTTTTGTTAATTTCTTTTGTTAATGAGTATGTATCTTCCAAATATTTTTCTATTTCCCTTTCAACTTTAGACTGCATATTTCTAGGTTTTTTATTTTTTACATAAATATCCATGCTTTGAGGTTTTACAATATACTGCCTTATTGGAAAAAGTATAGGCTCATTTTTAGCTTTTTCATAAATTTCAGCATTCAAATTAATTGCCTTTGTTATATTAAATCCTGCTTTCGTTTTATCATTTTTTATAACATATATTTTTGACAATTGATAATATACTTTTGATTCATTTTCTTCACATATTGATTGCAAAAAGTTTTTTTCTGCATTTTCAATATCTCTATATAATAAAGCAATTTGTCCTAATTTATAATATGCTTTATACAAATCAGAATTTATTTTTGTTGCCTTTTCATAACATTGTTTTGCACGTGAAAAATCATTTGTTAATGTATATGCTATTCCTAAATTATAAAATAATTCTTCCTTATCTGGATTAAGTTTTATTGCATCTAAATATACATTTATTGCATCTTTGTATTGCTTAATCTCAATTAATAACTCGCCTAGTAAATTATTAGCTTTATATAATTCAGGTTTCTTTTTTACTAAGGTTTTTAACATTTGTATTGATTCTTTAGTTCTATTTAATTCTTTTAACAAAAATGCAATTCTATAATATGATTTATAATCATCAGGTTTTATATCCATAGCTTTAACATATTCATCAATTGCCTTTCTCATTCCACCTTCACGTTCATAAATTGTAGCCAAAATTTTATGACCATAATAATTATTTGGATATCTAAATACAAGTTTATTTAAAACATCTTTAGCCTTCTTGTTATTTCTAAAAAGCATTAATAATTTAGCTATTAAAATATATAACATTTCTATAAAATTTTTGCCTTTTATATCTCCAATAATTATAATAAATGGCAATATTGCACTTAATAAAAATACAATTATATATGAAAATGTGCCTGTTAATTTTCCAAATAAAATTTGTATAAAATTAATTAATATTCCTATTGCTTCAGTTACTAGTATTGCCACATACATTGTATCGTTTTTTCTAATAAATTTAAATACAAAAACATATAGAAAAAGTACAAGTACTAATAAACTGTATACAATCTTAAAAAACATAATTATTCCTCATTTCCAAACTTCAAATTATATCTCTCTATACTCTTTTGTATTATTTCTTCTGCCGCTTCTCTTCCCATAACCTTTTCAACAGCAGTATGTTTGTCTTCTAATTGTTTATATACTCCAAAAAAATGCATTATTTCTGATGATATATGATCAGGCAATTCAGAAATATCTTTATAAGCATTCATAAATGGATCTTTTTTGGCTATTGCAATAATTTTTTCATCATTAGCATCTGAATCTATCATATTTACTACACCAATTGGGTAACATTCAACCAATGTCATTGGTGTTATATCTTCATGACAAATAACCAAAACATCTAATGGATCATTATCTTCTGCATATGTTTTGGGAATAAAACCGTAATTTGCTGGATAATGTGTTGCTGTATATAAAACCCTATCTAATCTTAATAATCCCGTTTCCTTATCTAGCTCATATTTGTTTTTTCCACCTTTGCTTATTTCTATAACCGAAACAAAATCATCTTTTTTTATTCTATTTGAATTAATATCATGCCATATATTCATTTTATTATTTCCTTTCATATTAATTTATATTTTATATTTTAATGTATTTTGAATAAATTGTCTATAATTTTTAAAAAAAGATTGACAAATCAAGAAAAATTATTTAAAATAGATATTGTCACTATTGATGGTGGATGTAGCGTAGCTGGTTAACGCGCCAGTTTGTGGCACTGGAGACCGTGGGTTCGAGTCCCATCTTCCACCCCAGCATATATTTTTGCAGGGGCAAAGTGATACCTATTAAAATTAAATATTGGGGTGTAGCCAAGTGGTAAGGCACCAGACTTTGACTCTGGCATTTCGGCGGTTCGAGTCCTCCCACCCCAGCCAAAATAAAAATCCAATCTTTTGATTGGATTTTTATTTTTTAATTTTTATTCAACTCTTGCCTGCACTATTGTTCTTGCATTACTGTCATCAGTACATGTTGTTAATGTTATTTCTATTGCTCCATTTGTATTTCTATCATAAAAACTTGTATCTTCTGTTGTAGTTTCAAATACACTATATATTGTATATGTTAATTCTGTCAAAGATGTATCTTTAATTTTTATTGTATCACCTACAGATAATTTTTTTACATTTGAAAAGAATTTCCCATTTCTATAATTATGTCCAGCAATAACAACATTTCCTGGTTGATTTAATCCATCACTATTCATATAACGTATTGCAACAGAAGATTCTAATGCGGCAGGTGTTTCTTTATCTAATATTTCCATATTACTTATACTTATTTTTGGAATCGTTATATAAGCAGCTACAATAAATCCATCTTTGTTGATTGTCTTTTTTATACTTCCAGATGATCCAGTCGTTGTATTTTCACTATATGTGATATTTTCCAATTCACTTTTTGTTGTTGTATTTTCCTCCGTTTTATTAGCATTACTTTCAAACTCTTCATAAGTTTTTGCTTCTATTGCTCTATCTTCATTACCTTTTATTACTGTATAACATCCATATCCTATTAAGCCAATAATTGCTACAATTGTAATTATAAGAATTACAGTTAAAAAATTTCCATATTTACTTTTACCCATAATTTTCACCTCAACTTATATATACTATAATTATATCACATTTTTACATATATTAACTAATTTTTGTTCCTAATTTTTTTCCACCTAGTATATGAAAATGCAAATGTTTTACTTCTTGTCCCCCATCTTCGCCACAGTTTACTACAACTCTAAATCCTGTTTTATCTATTTCTTCTTCTTTGACAAGTGTATTAATAACAGTATAAATTCTACCAATTAACTGTTCATCTTCTGGTAACAATTCGTTTAATGAATTTATATGTTTTTTTGGAACAACCAAAATATGTACTGGAGCAACTGGGTTTACATCTCTAAATGCTATTATATCATTACTTTCATATACTATATTTGAAGGTATTTCTTTTTTTATTATTTTACAAAATATACAATCTTCCATTATTTTATTCTCCTTATTCTAAAATAGCTTTTATACGTCTTACTCCTGCTGATGATGATTCTTCTTTTTTTATTTTAAAGTGACCAAGCTCACTTGTATTTTTTACATGAGGTCCTCCACACAATTCAAGTGAAACATCTCCAATTTTATATACAGAAACTATTTCTCCGTATTTCTCTATAAACATCGCCTCTGCTCCCAAAGCTATAGCTTCCTCTTTTTTCATTTCCATTCTTTCTACTGGTATTGCCATATCTATATATTTATTAACAAGTTCTTCAGCTTTTTGTTTTTGTTCATCAGTCATTTTTTCTGGATGAGAAAAATCAAATCGCATTCTTTCTGCTGTAATATTGCTTCCTTTTTGATGAACATGTGAACCTAATACTTGTTTTAATGCAGCATTTAAAAGATGTGTTGCTGTATGATATTTAGTTTCCATTTCACCTGTTGAAGCAAGTCCTCCTTTAAATTTTGCTTCTGAACCAGCTCTTGATTTTTCTTGATGTTCTTTGAATTTTTCTTTAAATCCTTCAGTATCTACTTTTAACCCTTGTTCTTTTGCTAATTCTTCTGTAAGTTCAATCGGAAATCCAAATGTATCATACAATCTAAATGCTATATCTTTATTAATTTTATCTCCATCTATATTTTTAATAACTTTTTCAAATTCTTTTAAACCTTTTTCTAAAGTTCTATTAAATTTTATTTTTTCATTTTTTAAGGTTTCTAAAATATCGTTTTGATTTTTTTCTAATTCATTATAATATTTAGAATATTCATTTATTATTAATACAGCTAATTCTTGTTCCCAATTGCTATTAATGTCAATATTTAATTTTTTAGCATATCTTATCATTCTTCTAATTAATCTTCTTAAAATATACCCCTGATCTGTATTAGAAGGTTTAATTCCAGCATTGTCTCCAGATATAATAACAATTGCTCTTATATGGTCAGCAATAATTCTCATACTTTTTGTGTATTCCGAATTATCATATTCTAATCCAGATATTTCCTCTATTTTTGAAATAACATCTTTCCATATAGAAGATTTATAATTGTCTGTGTATCCTTCTAAAATTGCTGTTACTCTTTCAATTCCTAATCCCGTATCTACATTTTTATTTTTTAAAGGAGTAAAAGTCTCATTTTCTTCATGATTATATTGCATAAATACATTATTCCAAATTTCAACCCATGTTTCATCTTCTGGATCAAATACTTCTGGAACAGTTTCTTCACTTCTCCAATAAAAAATCTCTGTATCAGGTCCACAAGGTCCAAGTAGTTCCATATTAGGCCACCAATTATTTTCTTCTCCTAAAAACGCTATCCTTTTTTCTGATATTCCAAGACTTTTCCATATTTCTGCTGACTCATTATCAGCTGGAACTATTTTATTTCCTTTAAAAACAGTTACAGCCAATTTTTCTACTGGAATATTTAATTTTTTAGTAAGTAATTCAAAACTCCATGTTATTGATTCCTTTTTAAAATAATCACCTAATGACCAATTTCCAAGCATTTCAAAGAATGTATGGTGTGTAGTATCTCCTATTGAATCCAAATCATTTGTTCTAAAACATTTTTGAACATCTACAAGTCTACTTCCTTCTGGATGTGGTTGTCCCTTTAAATATGGAACTAACGGCTGCATTCCGGCTGTATTAAACAAACATGTAGGATCATTTTCTGGAATAATTGGAGCACTCGGAATTATTTTATGTCCTTTTTCTTCAAAAAATTTTAAAAATATATCTTTTAATTTTATTATATTCATTAATAATCCTCCTAAAACAATTACCATATAATTATATAAATTTTTATGAATAAATACAAGAGGTTTTTCGTTATTTATATTTTTGTCAAATTTATGAATAAAAACTCTTTTGAAACAAATAATAAATTTACAAAACATAAATTGTATAAGGAGGTATTATTTTGAAAGCAACAGGAGTAGTTAGAAGAATAGATGATTTAGGAAGAATTGTTATTCCTAAAGAAATAAGAAAAACACTAAGAATTAAAGAAGGTGATCCTTTAGAAATTTTTACAGATACAGATGGTAAGGTGATTTTAAAAAAATATTCACCTATTGGTGAATTATCCGAATTTGCCACAGGTTATGCAGAAACATTATCTAAAACTACAGGTCATATTGCATATATAACTGATAAAGACTCTGTAATTGCTATATCTGGGGGGTCAAAAAAAGAGTTTTTAGATCAATCTTTAAGCAAAGAATTAGAAAAAGTAATGGATAATAAAGTTGTTTATACAAGCAAAGAAAATAACGAAGTTTCTTTACCTATTACTCAAAATGATAATAATTCTAGAAAGTATAATTCACAGGTAATTTACCCTATTATTGCCGATGGAGATGTAATAGGAAGTGTTATTTTACTTTCTAAAGAACCAAAGACTAAAATGGGCGAAACAGAGTTAAAAGTTGTTCAATCAGCTGCTGGATTTTTAAGTAAACAAATGGAAATTTAGAAACTTAATCATTTAGTATTGACCTATTATTTTCAAAGTTATAAAATATATAATATATTGAAATTTTAGGAGATACAAATGAAAGAAGAATTTGATTTTTATAGTAAAACATGTTTAAAATCTTACAATTTAAACGAAACCATGAGATATCAATTAGGTTTATTAGATACTCTTGATGCATTTACTAGAGTTCATTCAGAAAATGTTGCTAATATAACTTGTAGACTATGTGAAATATTAAAGTTAAATAAAACATTTACAGTTTATTGTACTATGTGTGCATATTTACATGATATAGGAAAACTTTTTGTTCCCCCTGAGATTTTACAAAAAAACGGTTCATTAACTGATGAAGAATACACTGTTATAAAAAACCATACAACAAATGGTTATAAAATGTGTATGGAAGATGAAAAATTAAAACCATATGCTAATGGAGCTTTATATCATCACGAGGCATTAAATGGAACTGGATATCCAAATGGAGTTACTAAAAAAGATATACCAATGGAAGGACAAATTATTAGAGTTGCTGACGAATTTGACGCTATTGTTAGTAAAAGACAATATAAATCACATATAGGCATAACTGATACTCTAAAATTATTAATAAAAGAAACAGAACCTTCTACTAGTATTCCAAAATCTGTAGCTTTAAAAAGTATGGAAGAAAACGTTGTTCTTGGCAAAATAAATTCTAAAATTGTAAGAGCACTTTGTAAGGTTGTTGTAGATGATATAAATTATGAAATTAGCTGTGTTATGGAATATTCTAAATATTTACAAACACAAATTGAACGTTTAGAATATATTAATAAATTAAATATTAAAATGCAAAAAACAAAAAAACAAAACAAAGTAGATTATTATAAAGCTTCTATAAATTTAATGTTCCAAGGTGGAGAAGATTTTAGAAACTATAAATATGTTTTAGAAGAATATCGAACTGCAAAATTACAGCGAACAGAAATTATTAATAATTTATTTTCAGAAATTAAAGAAATAAAAAAATTGAGAGTTTAATTCTCAATTTTTTTATTTACTAACTCTTGATATTCTATGGATAAATTTCTAAGCTTATTTACAGATTCTATTAGACAATTAACTAAATAATCAATATCTTCTTTAGTATTTTCTTCACCTAATGAAATTCTAAGTGAACTATTAGCTAATTCGTATGGAACTCCAATTGCCATTAATACATGTGATGGTTCTGAAGATTGAGAATTACAAGCTGATCCACTCGAAGCACAAATCCCATGCGCATCTAAATTTAGCAATAAATCTTCCCCATCTATAAACTTAAATGCAATATTACAATTTCCTGGTAATCTTTTTGTTCTATGTCCATTAATTTTTATATATGGAATTTTTTGTTCTACACATGAAATAAAATATTCCCTTAATTCTATTAGTTTTTTATTATATTTTTCTATATTAGCATTAGAAATTTCAATAGCCTTTCCCATTCCTACAATTCCTGCAACATTTTCCGTTCCAGCTCTTTTATCTTTTTCTTGATGTCCACCATCTTGTATTTTATTAAATGGTATATCATTTTTTATATATAAAGCTCCTACTCCTTTTGGACCATAAAATTTATGTGCAGACAATGATAATGAATCGATATTTAATTTTTTTACATCAATTTTTACATTTCCAAATGCTTGAACACCATCAGTATGAAAATAAACATTATGTTTTTTAGCAATGTTTCCGATTTCTTTTATGGGTTGAATTGTTCCAATTTCATTGTTTGCAAACATTATTGATATTAATATTGTATTATCTGTTATTTCATTTTCCAATTCTCCTAGATTAATTATTCCATCACTATCTACATTTAAATATGTTACTTTAAAGCCTTCTTTTTCTAAAGTTTTACATGTGTTTAAAATTGCATGATGCTCTATTTTACTAGTTATAATATGATTACCTTTTTTTCTATTTGCATAAGCAATTCCTTTTAATGCAAGATTATCACTTTCACTGCCACAGCTTGTAAAATATATTTCATTTACGTTTGCGTTTATAGCATTTGCTATTTTTTCTCTTGATTCCTCTATCGCTTTTTTGTTCTTTCTTCCTATACTGTATAAAGCCGATGGATTACCATATTCTATACTTAAATATGGAATCATTTCTTTTAACACTTCTTCTTTAACTGCTGTTGTAGCAGCATGATCAAAATATCTTATTTTATTCATTATTCTCACCCTACTACTATATATTATGCCAATTTTTTATTAATGTTTTCATATAACAAAAAAGAAGAAAACTTTTTTAGTTTTCTTCTTTTATTTTTTTAGTTTTGTGACCATCTTATCATTTTTATTGATTTATATTTATCTAAAACATCCATATATTTTTGATATTCTTCTTCCCATAACATATCTGGAACTTTATCAAACGCATCAAAAACTTTTTCTGCCTCACTCAAAAATACCAGCTGTTCTTGTGGTGATAATCTTTCATATTTTCTAGCAAATCTATATAATTTTTCTAACATTTGATTTGCCTCTATAAATCCATAAAAATCCTTAACTTTTATTCCAGCCATTCTAATTTGTAAAACTGCATATGCTATTAAAAGCAATATAACAAATATTAAAATGTATACAAATACCAATGCATTCATATTTGCAAGCACCTTCTTTTCATAAGTATAAACACATTATAGCATATGCTTCCAAATTTGGCAATTTTTTTAAAAATTATTTTAATTTTATTTAATTTCAATTACTCTATCTGCTATTTTTTCTCCAAATGATATATCATGAGTTACAATTATTATTGCTTTACCTTTGTTTGCCAATTCTTTTATAATTTTAAACACTTGTTTAACTAATTTTGGATCAAGAGCACTTGTTGGTTCATCAAAACAAATAATTTTAGGATTAACCGCAATTGCTCTTGCAATTGCAACTCTTTGTCTTTCTCCTCCAGAAAGCTCATATGGATATGAGAGTTCTTTATCTTCTAATTTAAGCTCTTCTAACAATTCTTTTGCTATTATAACCGCTTCTTTCTTTTTGATTTTTTTTGCAACAACAAGTGGCAATATAATGTTTTGTATTACTGTATATTGTGGAAACAAATTATAATCTTGAAAAATTAATCCAGACTCTAATTTTAAATCTTTTTGCATTTTTCTTTTTAAACATCTATTACAAATTATGATTTCTCCACTGTCGATTTTTTCTAAGCCATTAATACATCTTAACAATGTTGATTTTCCAATTCCAGACTGTCCAATTATTGCAACAATTTCTCCCTCATCTATTTTTAGCGAAAAATTCTTTAAAACAGGCTTTCCTTTAAAACTTTTATTTAATTTATTTATCTCTAAAACGCTCATATTCTCACCTACTTATAATAATCCAATTTCTTTTCCACTTTTTTAAATCCAATAGTTAATATTGTACTTATAATTAAATATATTCCACCAGCCAATAGTAATGGTATTATTGAAAATTTGTAATTTGCTTGTTTTTGAGCTAGTGAAAACAATTCAGTAACGCCAACCACTTGAGCTAATGATGTATCCCTAACTAATGTTATAATTTCGTTAGAAATTGCAGGCAATATTTTCTTTACAGCTTGCGGAAATATAATTATAAAAAATGTTTGCACTTTATTAAATTCTAAAGTATATGCAACTTCCCATTGACCTTTATCAATACTTTCAATTCCACCTCTAAATATTTCTCCAAAGTAAGCAGCATAATTTAATGAAAATGCAATTATAACAGCAATAAATCTATTATAGGTAAATCCTAAAATATAATATGGAGCAAAATAAACACATATTATTTGTAATAACAAAGGAGTTCCTCTCATAACCAAAATATAAATATTTGTTATTTCTTTTATTAAAACACTTTTACTTCTTGCTAATATTGAAACAATTATTCCCAAAGGTATTGAAAAAATTATTGTCAATCCAAATATTTCAAGTGAAGTTTTTAATCCATTAATTAAAATTTTAAATAAATTTATAAAATACTCTAAATCCATACTTTTATTTTGTTACTATTTTATTGTAGTAACATCCTTTCCAAACCATCTTTCAGAAATTTCTGCTAAACTTCCATCATTCTTCATTTCACTTAAAATATTATTTACTTTATTGCATAATTCTGTATCCTGTTTTCTAAAACCAATTACATATTCTTCTGCTTCTAAATTTGTATAAATTACCTTGTAATTTTTATTATTACTTGCTATATAATAATTTGCTAAAACCTCATCTACAAAAACTGCATCAGTTTGATTTGCTTCCATATCCATAAATGCAGTCATGTTATCCGCATATGAAATAATTTCTTTTAACTCTCCATATATTTCTGTTTCAGCTAGTAATTCTTCTGCACTTGAACCTGATTGAACTCCTATTTTTTTACCTTTTAAATCTTCAACACTTTCATATACTGTTTCATTTTTTACTACAAAAATCATACTATTTTTCATATAAGAATCTGATAAAGTCATCGTTTTTTCTCTTTCATCAGTTTTTGACATTCCATTCCATATACAATCAATATTTCCTGAATTTAATTCTTGTTCTTTTGCATCCCATGAAATTGGTTGAAGTTTAAGCTCCACATCCATTCTTTTGCATACTTCTTTTGCAACATCAATATCAAAACCTACAATTTCATTTGTATCGTCCCTATAGCCCATTGGTGGGAAGCTATCATCTAAACCTAGTACAAAATATTCCTTTTCTATCATTGTTTCCTTCAAATTTTTATCTTTAATTTTTAATCCTAAAATTACTCCTAATATAATTATTATAAATATTATTAAAATTGTTATTATTTTATTTTTCATAACAAATTCCTCCTTAAATTAATTTTTTGAAGTTAGATTATAAATTATAAATATTACAAACAAAAAAACTATACAACAAAAAAACTATTTGTAAAAATTTTTATTTCCCTACAAATAGTTTTTTATTATATAGTTTTCCAAAACATTTTTAAACTATCGTAGGCACAGTTCTTTTTGCCTGTACCTACGCAACAATTACTATGCGATAGTTACAAGCTCCTACGATGATGATGTAATTCGTTTAAAAATATTCTTAAATTCATAATCTTAACCTCTTTTTTATTATATGTAAAATATAGTAACATAGTTTTACTTTTTTGTCAAATTATATTTTAAATAATTTGTAGTAAATTGATAATATCACCTTAGAACTTCCTAAGCAAATATTTCACCTTGTAGGGGCGATTTTAATCGCCCGTCAAAGATAAATACATCTAATAAAAATTTGTAATTAATGTTATATAAATCATAAAAATAAATATAAAATTTAATAAAATGTTTTATCGGGCGATTAAAATCGCCCCTACATCTTTTAATATTAATCTATTAAATAAAAATTAAATCTTGAGCCTGCCTCCGTGGCGAGCAAATAAACTCAAGATTACATATGAGTGAAATTTTGCTAATAAAATAACGCAATTTTAAAGTGAAATTTTCAAAAATTATTGACAATTATATTTTAAATTTTTAATCTTTTGTTTCAATTATTACTTCATTATTCTTCCAACTTGCTTTTGCTATTTGACCTGATTTTAAATTTCCTTCTAATATTTCTTCTGCAAGTTTATCCTCTAATATATTCTGAATAGCTCTTCTTAATGGTCTAGCTCCAAAATTATCATCAGTACCTTTTTCTATTATTGTTTTTCTTAGTGATTTATCTACTGTTAATTTTATATTCTTTTCATTAATTCTTTCTATAACTTCATTAATCATTAAATCTGCAATATTTTCTATTTCTTCATTATTTAATTTATGGAATACAATAATTTCGTCAATACGATTTATAAATTCAGGTCTTAATTCTCTTTTTAATTCTCCCATAACTTCTTTTTTAGTTCTCTCATATTCCTCTTGCAATTGTTTTTGTTTGTCTATATCTGTTGAAAATCCTAATAATTTTTTATCTGTAATTAGTCTTGCACCAACATTAGATGTCATTATTATTACACAATTTTTAAAATTAACTGTTCTTCCATGAGAGTCTGTTAATCTTCCATCTTCTAGTATTTGTAATAACATATTTAAAACATCTGGATGAGCTTTTTCAATTTCATCAAATAATATAACTGAATATGGTTTTCTTCTTACTTTTTCAGTAAGTCCTCCACCTTCATCAAATCCTACATATCCTGGAGGCGAACCTATCATCTTAGTCGTTGAATGTTGCTCCATATATTCAGACATATCAACTCTTATAATTTCTTTTTCATCACCAAACAAACTATCAGCTAATGCCTTAGATAATTCTGTTTTTCCAACACCTGTGGGACCTAAAAACAAGAATGACCCAATTGGTCTTTTAGGATCTTTTAATCCTACTCTACCTCTTTTTATTGCCTTTGCAACAGCTTCAACAGCTTCATTTTGTCCAATTACTCTTTTATGCAAAATACTTGTCAAATTTTTAAGTCTTGTATTTTCATCTTTTCCTATTTGACTGCTTGGTATTCCAGTCCATTTAGATACTACATCTTGAATATCCTTATCTGTAACTTGTCTAACAGATTTAATATTTTTATCTTCCCATTCTTTTCTTTCTTTATTTAATTTTTCTTTTTCTTTTCTTTCAATATCTCTTAATTCTGCTGCCTTTTCAAAATTTTGTGTTTGAATAGAATCTTCTTTTTCTTTCACAATTTTTTCAATTTTTTCTTCTAATTTTTTTATTTTATCAGGTTCAGTGTATACCTTTAATCTAGCTTTAGATGATGCTTCATCTATTAAATCTATTGCTTTATCTGGTAAGAATCTATCTGATATATATCTTGTTGCAAGCTTTACAGCAGATATCATAGCTTCATCTGTTATTTTTACATTATGATGTGCCTCATATTTATCTCTTAATCCTTTTAAAATTTCTATACTATCTTCTTCTGTTGGTTCATTAACAATAATTGGCTGAAATCTTCTCTCCAAAGCACTATCCTTTTCTATATATTTTCTATATTCGTTTAATGTTGTTGCTCCAATTATTTGAACCTCTCCTCTAGCCAAAAGAGGTTTCAAAATATTTGCAGCATCAATTGCCCCCTCTGCTGCTCCCGCACCTACTATTGTATGAATTTCATCTATAAATAAAATTACATCTCCTGCTTTTTTTACTTCTTTCAAAGCTTTTTTTATTCTTTCTTCAAAATCTCCTCTATATTTTGCACCAGCAACCATTCCAGAAATATCTAGTGAAACAACTCTTTTATTCTTTAAAGTTTCTGGGATGTTTCCTTCTACTATTTTTTCTGCTAATCCTTCTACTACTGCTGTTTTTCCAACACCAGGCTCACCAATTAAACATGGATTATTTTTAGTCCTTCTTGATAAAATTTCAATAATTCTTTCAATTTCATTTTTTCTACCTATTACAGGATCTAGTTTTCCCTCATTTGCTGTTTTAGTTAAATCATTTCCAAATTGATTTAAAGTTTGTGTTGAATTATAACTTCCACTTCCTTTGGTTTTATCCTTATTCTCAACTCCATCATATTCCCCAATTGTTTTTATTATCTCATTATATAATTTTTGAGGACTAACATTTAAATCTAACAAAATTCTAACAGCAATACTATCTGCTTCCCTCATTATTCCAATAAGTAAATGTTCCGTCCCAATATAAGCAGATCCTATTTTTCTTGCCTCTCTATATGCATTTTCTATAACTCTTTTAGTTCTTGGTGTAAGTCCAACTATTGCTTGATTAGCATTTTCACCAATTCCAATTAATTCTTCTATTTTTTCAAGTACCAAACTATTAGTTACATTTTGATTTTCTAAAACTCTACTAGCAATTCCTGATCCTTCTTTAACTAAACCATATAGTAGATGTTCTGTTCCCACATAATTATGCCCTAATTCTATAGCAATCTCATTAGCAATTTCTAAAACTATTTTTGCTCGTTCAGTAAATTTATATTCCATACAACCACTCCCTTATGTTTGTTTTACTTATTAATTATGCTTTTTATAACCTCTGCTCTTTTTATATCTCTTTCGTAAGCATTTAATACTTCTCCTGTATATTTTTGTAGGTTTGCAGGTTTAGTATACATATCTATTTTTTTAACCATTAAATCATCCAACTCTTTTATTATTCCCATATCTGTTCCTAATTTAACATCAGATAATAAATTTTCACATTCTGAAGAAGATATTTTTTTACAATTTGTTATTATTCCAAAAGCTCTATACACTTTATCTTCTAAATCTATTATATTTTTTCCAAGTATTTTCCTTGCAAGTCTTTCTTGTTCTATAACTTTATCTGTTATAACTTTTAGATTTTTTATTATTTCTTCTTCTGTAATTCCAAGAGATTGTTTATTAGAAATTTGATATGTATCTCCTTTTGCTTCTGTACCTTCACCATAAACTCCTCTAATATTCATATTAAATCCATTTACTACATCCAATATTTTTCTGATGTTTCCCGTTTTAGTAAGTGCAGGTAGATGAACCATTACAGATGCTCTTAATCCTGTTCCAACATTTGTTGGACAGCTTGTTAAATACCCATATTTTTCATTAAATGCATAATTTATTATTTCTTCTATTTTTTTGTCTATTTCCGTTAATAAATTAAGTAAATTTTCTAATTCTAATCCTGCACTTAAAATTTGTATGCGTAAGTGGTCTTCTTCATTAATCATTATGCAAATATTTTCCTCATCATTTATTGCAATAGCTCCTGTTTCTATTTTTTTATATGCAAACTCTGGACTTATTATATGCTTTTCTACTAAACTAAGTCTTGTAATTTCATCTATATTTTTTAACTCTATTATTTTTAAACCATACCCAATTTTTTCTATAGCATCTTTAACAATTTTTATTACCTTTTTTTGCTCTTCAGATGTACATATATTAACAAAAGGTATTTCATCAATATTTCTTGCAAATCTAACTCTTGTGCTTAATACTACATCAGATTCATTTCCACTTTGTAAATACCAATTAGACATTTTCTATTCCCCCTTAACACCTTTTATTTTATCTCTTATTTTTGCAGCATCTTCGTATCTTTCTTCTAATATTGCTTGTTTTAATTCTTGTTCTAGATTGTCTCTTTTACTTTGGTTTAAAGTTTCTTCTTTAATCTCAATTTTTTTATCTTTTGTTTTTTTACTAATTTTATTTCCTAAATATCTATTTCCACCATGAATTCTTTTTAGCATTGGATCAATTTTTTCTGAAAAAGCTTCATAACAAGAAGAACATCCAAACTTCCCTGTATTTATAAAATCATCATAAGTCATATTACATTTTTTACATTTTAATTCTTTTATCTCTGGAAACATTGGCATAAAACTTTCATCTTCTAACATTCCTCCAAAAAAGCTAGAAAAATCTATTGGCATACTAAAATTCATTTTAGTAACACCTAAGTTTTCACTACATTTCTCACATAACATCATTTCTTTTTTATTACCATTTATCACTTGTGTATATTTTACTGTTGCTTTATTTTTATTACAATTTTGACATAACATAAAAATTACCTCCTTTATTTAAACTAAGTTTAATAACATATTTTTAAATATATTTGCTCTTAATTTATCCTTTATTTCCTTTGGTACTTGTAAAAGTACATTATCACTAGTTGCAACCTTTAATAATTTCGCCTCTTTCTCGGTTATAACATTATACGATAAGAAATTACTTATAAAAATATCAACCTCATTTGATGTAATAAAGTCATCCATACTTGTTATAATATGCATTAAATAATTACCTTTAGTTATATTTACTTTTTTTATTTTAATATGGCCACCTCCACCACGTTTGCTTTCTACGTAATATCCTTGTGACGGTCTAAATCTTGTTGAAATTACATAATTAATTTGTGATGGAACACAATTAAATTGTTCTGCAAGCTCGTTTCTTTGTATTTCAATATAATCACTTTCTTCATTAAATAATTCTTTTATAAATTCTTCTATTACATCAGACATTCTCATATTTATTCCTACTTTCTTTTTTGACTTTGACTTTCTTTGACTATTAATATTATATCACCATATAAAAAACATTCAAATTAAAAATTTGAATGTTTTGGTTTGAATTTTTTTATTTTGTTTTTAAATTTCGTTTATTTACTTTAATTTTCTTTTGTTTTCTTGTAAATTTATTATTTATCTCTCTGTTTGATTATTTTTCCTTTTCTATTACTTCTCCACTTTGTAAATTAGTAATTGTTATTTTTCCAGTTAAATTTACATTAAAAGTATTGTTTTTTAATGTTATTGTATATTCTCCTGTTTTTTTGTCACCAAAATAAGCTAATATATTATTATAAAAATATATTCCTGTTTTTGGTGGTATTAATTCATACTTCTCATCACAGAAGTCATACTCATCTGGACTATTGTTATCAGGAAGCTTAACCAACACCTTAGAACCACCAAGCCAAAATAAGTTCTCCAATCCAGCCTCTTGAATAGTAGTATATTCAGCCTTAAAACAAGCATTTAAAATTTCTAAATCTGTTGCATCTTGAGATAATTCTAAATTGCTTATACAATCTTCTTTAGATGTAAAGATAAACTCTTCGCTAAATTCTCGATCATACAATTCTCCAATTGCTGCGTAATAATTATCATACTCTTCTTCATAATCATCTTCTATAGACGCTTTTATTATGCTTTTTACTTGGTCATCACTCAATTCAGCATCAACAATTTCTATTATTACCCCATCATATCCACTATATTGTCTTTGTTGTAAAGTTAGGCTATTACTACTTGTAGTTGCTTCTTCGCTTAATGTTATTGTTGTTGTTTGTGAATCTAATGTTATTTTTGCAGTTATTACTCCATCATTTTCTGTTGTATTCTCAATTTTTTCTACTGTTCCACTTCCATATATTACATACCATTCTCCACTCTGTGTTCCTTGTAACGTTATTATATTGTTATCTATGTCTTTTTTTACATTTGTCCATTTGTTTTTTGTGTTTCCAGTTTTTAAACTTTCTTTAACATTATCTAAATCAATGCCTCCTTTTACTCCATCATATTCTCCTAGTGCTACATTAGTTAATGTTTCTTTTTCTGCTTCTATTGTTGTTTTATCTCCTGCATCCTTTGATTTTGTAAATAATCCTCCATCCATTGCAATTGTTACGGTAACTGCTACTAATATTAACATTACTATTATTGTTATTACTAATGCTATTAGCGTAATACCTTTTTCATTTGTTTTTTGTTTCATTTGTGAACCCCCTCCTTTTTTATTTTATCTATGTTTTTAACATAAAAATTAATAACTGTTTTATATTTTGCGGGCGATTAAAA
>DCHW01000025.1 GCA_002314935.1 Clostridiales bacterium UBA1742
ACTACCAATTATTGCTATATTTTTCATATCAACACACTTTCTAATTGTAATTTATCTTTTAACCACTAAACAATAATTAACTCCTTTGGGTGCATATATTTTATTATCCGATATTGAATTATACTTTTTAAAGTATTGTTCATCAATGTCTTTATTATCTAAATGCTCATAGATTAATAAATTATATTCTTGCAGCTTTAATTCTAATTCTTGATAGCTATATTTAGATTTCATCTCTTCATTTGCACCTTTTGCAAGTTGCCTGTTAATATTTTCTTTTTCAGAATCTTCTTCTAATGGATAATCAAATACCATACAACTTCCTTTACACATCAAATTAGAAATTTTCTTAATCATTGTATAAAATTGTTCTTTTGTTAAATAATAACTTATTCCTAACAAACTGCAAAATATCTTTTCAGAAAAATCTATATCGCTATTTAATAAAGCCTCTTGCCAATTATTTTCAGTAAAATCAGATTTTATATATTGAACATTTGAATTTTCAATATTAGCATTCTTTATTCTTTTTATTTTATCATCTATCATTTCTGGTTTATCTATTTCATAACATTTTAAATCTTTATCATTATATCCATAAGTATCATAACCTGATGCAAATATTAGATATTGTTTTAAACCTAATACTTTATCTCTTTCAATAGATTTAGCAGTAAAAGCACTTCTTGCTAGTATAGATGGAGCTAAATTATTATTCACAATCCACTCCAGTGCTTCTATATTATTTCCTACAAAATTAGGATTAAAAAATTTAATTCCATTACTCATATTATACGAAATACTATTATATTCTTCTTTTGATAAAATCTTCTCTGCAAAATTATCTTCATAAATTTTTATTTTATTATTTTTATTATGATATGCTCTTGCAAAACAACTAACCAAAGCAGTAATATTTTTTTCTTTCATTTAAATAACACCTTCTTAAATATATATTGTTGCAACTATATATTTAATATAACAATTTTGTGTGAATTACAAGTCTTGAAGTTTTAGTGATTTTGTGGTATAGTAATAACATAAAAAGAGAAGAAAAATGTTGATATACTAGCACTTTTCTTCTCTTTTATAATTTTGAAAAATTTTTTTAATTTCATGTATTGCTGTCAAATTATTTTCACAATCCTGAATAAAACAATATGCAATATTCTTGTCCTCGTTTACAGTTTTTTGAATCTTTAACTATTTTTATTTTAACTTTAATATCCTCTACTAATGGTATTAATTTATTAAATTTATTTCCTATATCCTTTAATTCATCTTCAGTGATATGTTCATTACCAATATTTCTAAATAAATGAAATGATTTTCTTTTAAATATCATTGAATACAAATCCTTATTCACTTAAAATTTCTCCTTTACAACTTGTAATTTGTATAATTAAAGTATAGCATATTTTTTTAATTTTTCGTGATATAAATTTTATACTATTTTATTAAATTAGAAATAAATTAATATATTCTTAAAAGACAAATATTTAATTTCTACTATAACCAGTTGTTTCTTTTATTATTTCATATATTCATTTTATTTGTATAACCCCGCATTTCCTAAAGTATAAATAATTATAAATCAAGACTATTGGAATTTAATAAAAACTCTTTTAAACCAATTATCAAAATTCCTTCTTCTGAAATCCATGATTTTTTATCATTTTTTACAACAATGATTTTTTTAAAATTATCTGGTATGTTCATTAAAGGTTTTTCTTCTTGTAATGTCTTTTCTCTTGTTGGAAGATTTAATGCTGATTGAACATAATATCTTTTGTTAAATTGATTACAAACAAAATCAACTTCAACCTGATTTTTATTGTTTCCTTCACGAATTTCTACAACACCTACATCAACATTATATCCTCTATATAATAATTCATTATATATAATATTTTCCATAATATGTGTTTCTTCTTGTTGTCTGAAATTTAATCTACAATTTCTCAATCCAATGTCAGTAAAATAAAATTTATAAGGTGTTTGAATATATTTTTTCCCCTTTACATCATATCTTTCTGCCTTTTCAATTAAAAAAGAATCTTGTAAATATTTAATGTATGCTGTTAAAGTATTAATAGAAACATCTTTAAATCCTTTACTTTCAAAAGTATTTGACAATTTATTTGGATTTGTTAATGAACCAATAGATGAAGCTAAAATGTTTACAACAGAATCCAATATATCAATTCTTTGAATATTATTTCTTTCAATAATATCACTTAAATAAGTTTTTTCAAATAATTGCTTTAAATAATTACTTTTTTCGACTTCGTTTTTAAAAGATAATATTCTAGGAAGCCCACCATAAGTAATATACTGTTCCCAAGCTTCATCGTCATTTCCATTAAACGCAGAATAAAATTCTGAAAAACTAAGTGGGTAAACTCTTATTTCATCTCCTCTACCTCTAAATTCGGTTATAATATCAGATGATAAAAATTTAGAATTGCTTCCTGTAACATATACATCTAAATTTCTTATATGCAAAAATCCATTTAAAACTGACTCAAAATCTTTAACTTTTTGAATTTCATCCAAAATTAAGTAATACATATCTTTATCAACAATTAGATCTCTAACATATTCATCCAATTTATCTGGATCAAGATAATTACTATTTTTTCTTTCATCCAAATCTAATTTTATTATATGATCTTCCATTACACCATTATCTAATAAATAATTTTTGTACAAAGGATCTAATAAAAATGATTTACCACATCTTCTTATTCCAGTTACAACTTTAATTAGACCATTTTCTTTCTTATCTATTATTTTATTAAGATATTTATCTCTTTTTATTTCTTTCATAAACACCTCCACTGAATATTTTTTACGTAATCGTAAATTTTATTCAATAGCATTATATGATATTGATTAAAATTATGCAAGTATTTTATTGAATATTTTTTCCGAATTTGTCAAAAATATTCAAACATCACATTTCCTCCTAATCTGTTTCTTCATACTGATTTTCTAACCTTTCCTGTTCATTTTCTAATTCAATATATCTATCAATTAGTTTTATTTGTTCTTCCTTATACGGATATTCTTCTTTCTCTCCAGATAAATTATTATTTTCTCTTTGTAAATTTCTTAAGTCAATTCCTGCAAGTATTGTTCCTGCAACCATAATACTTGAAAATCTGTCTTTCTTGCCTCTCCATTATTATCAAATAAACTATCTTTACCTTGTATATAAAAAAATAAGTCTTAACTTTTATTGTTAAAACTTATCAAAATATTACATTTTTATATTTAATTTATATACTTAAAAAGAGGAAACTATTGATATTACTTAATTTCTTAACCTTATCACAGTGAGCAATTATCGTTATTACCAATGCTATTAGCGTAATACCTTTTTCATTTGTTTTTTGTTTCATTTGTGAACCCCCTCCTTTTTTATTTTATCTATGTTTTTAACATAAAAATTAATAACTATTTTATATTTTGCGGGCGATTAAAATCGCCCCTACAATTTTATTATGCTTTATATATATAAATAAACATTATGTTTTATTTCTCCTAATAATATGAATACCCAGTTTCTCTACAGAGAAACTGGGTGTGTGTTAGCTGTGAAGAACTGCGGTAATTACACAAGCCTGTGCAATTACATACGTTATCCATATAGCATATTGCCATTTAGGATTCTTCTTTTCTGTTATTATAAGAATAATGTCAGAACAAATAAAGAATACTAAACCAACTATAGCTATTTTATTAAAGAACAGCGTATTTACAAAATTAAGTACAATAATTATTGCATAAGCAACATTTGTCCATATATAATCTTTGTATTCAAAATGAAATACAAAAAAAATTATAAGTATAAATGCACAAAAAGCAATAAAAATACACACAGGAGTATATTTTCTAATCATTGCAGTCATATATAATATATGTGCCAATGCAAATAATACAATACCATACTCCCAATTGTAATATATGGTATTATTAAAAACTCCTCTGTTGCTCATTATTGCAATATCTCCTAGGCTTGATGCTAGCATTGCAAAAAATAAAGTAAAATTTTTTGTAATAATAGCCACAACCATAGCGTATATAAGCAAAAATAAGCTTAAAGCTAATTTTGTAACTCCTTCAGCATTTATACACCGAAGATTAGATTTCTTCACATCAAACACCTCCTTTCTTTCGAAATTTGGTATTAGCTGTCATTTATTATACTATATTTTTCGCTTGATTTCAACGATTTTGCACTGTTTTACATATAATAAATTAATTTCTATATAGTAAAAAAAGACAATACAAAATTTGTACTGTCTTTTTTTATATTGTTATAAACTATGCTAATTCAACTGTTGCTCCAGCTTCTTCAAATTTAGCTTTTAATTCTTCAGCTTCTTCTTTAGAAACGCCTTCTTTAACTGCTTTAGGTGCTCCATCAACTAAATCTTTAGCTTCTTTTAATCCTAATCCAGTTGCATCTCTAACAACTTTTATAACTGGTATTTTGTTTGCTCCAGCTTCTTTTAATATAACATCAAAAGATGTTTTTTCTTCTGCTGCTGCAGCTCCTGCTCCAGCTACTGGTGCTGCAACTGCTGCTGCAGATACACCATATTTTTCTTCTATTCCTTTTACTAATTCTGCTAATTCAATAACTGTTAAGCTATCGATTTCTTCTAACATTTTATCTGTTTTTTCACTCATTTTTTTATTCTCCTTTTAATTTATTTACCCATTTTTTTAATTGGTTATTGGGGTTCCAATTCTATATTTAAATTAATTCTAAGCATTTGCTGCTTCTTTTTGTTTTGCAACTTGATCTAAACCAACTGCAAGTTTTGTAATATTTCCAAGTAAAGCTCCAGCCAATTTTGCAATAAGTGTTTCTCTTGATGGTAATTTTGCAAGAGTAATAATTTCTTCTGCAGATACAACTTTACCTTCTATAATTCCACCTTTAATTTTGTAAAAATCATTATCTTTAGCATATTCATAAATTATTTTAGATGTTTCTAAATAATCATTATATCCTAAAATAACTGCTGTAGGTCCTTCTAATAAGTCTTCTAAACCTTCAATTTTACATTCTTCTAAAGCTCTTCTTGTTATATTGTTTTTTATAACTTTATATTCTGTATTAGCATCTCTTAATTTTGCTCTTATACCTGTTACATCTTCAACATTTATACCTCTGTAATCTGTTAAAAGAACAACTTTAGCTTCTTTAATTTTTTCTGCTAATTCAGATACTGCTTTTTTCTTTTGCTCTAATATTTTTTCACTTGCCAATTCTTTCACCTCCTAAAATATATCTTTTATTATTTTTAACTTTTATAGTATAGGTTTTAAATTAACCTTTTCCTATTAAACTAAAAAACTCTGTTTAGCCCCAAGGCATTAACAGAGTTTTACTCTAAAATTAATACCTCGGTAGGGCTTACTATTTGCCTACTGTCTTTGGCTTTTATTTTTTTATTAAGCTATATATACTCCAGGTCCCATTGTTTTAGAAATAGCTATGCTTTTTAAATATTGTCCTTTAGCTGCTGCTGGTTTTGCTTTAATAATAGCATCCATAACTGTTTGATAATTTTCTAACAATTTATCTGCACCAAAAGAAACTTTTCCAAATCCTAAATGAATAATGTTTGTTTTATCTAATCTATATTCAACTTTACCAGATTTAATTTCTTTTATTGCTTTTGTAACATCCATTGTTACTGTTCCTGATTTTGGATTTGGCATTAATCCTTTTGGTCCTAACACTTTTCCTAATCTTCCTATAACTCCCATCATATCTGGAGTTGCAACTATAACATCATAATCAAACCAGTTTTCATTTTGGATTTTTGGAACTAATTCTTCTGCTCCAACAAAGTCTGCTCCTGCAGCTTCTGCTTCTTTAGCTTTATCTCCTTTAGCAAATACTAAAACTCTTTGAGTTTTACCTGTTCCATTTGGAAGAACTACTGTTCCTCTAACTTGTTGATCTGCTTGTTTTGAATCAACACCTAATTTAACATGTAATTCAACTGTTTCATCAAATTTTGTTTTAGGCATTTTTTCGATTAATTCTAATGCTTCTTTTGCATCATACTTTTTGCTTTTATCCACTAGCTTTTCGCATTCTAGATATCTTTTTCCTTTTTTCATTTTATTTCCTCCTTTTGGTTTTAACGAATATTAAATATTCTCCCATATATATTCACTGTATATTAAATAATATACAATAAACAAACAATTTTAATTAAGCAATTCTTTCGCTTACTCTGAAACTACAACTCCCATTGATCTAGCTGTACCTGCTACCATGCTCATAGCTGTTTCTAAAGATGCTGCATTTAAATCTTCCATTTTTGTTTTAGCAATTTCTTCTACTTGAGCTTTTGTTATTGTAGCTACTTTATCTTTATTAGGTTTTCCAGAACCTTTATTTATTTTTAATGCTTTTTTTATTAAAACAGCAACTGGTGGTACTTTTGTAATAAATGAAAAAGATTTATCTTTATATACAGTTATTACAACTGGAATTATCATACCTGGTTGATTTGCTGTTTTTTCATTAAATTCTTTAGTGAATTGCATAATGTTAATACCTGTAGATCCTAATGCAGGTCCAACTGGTGGTGCTGGTGTTGCTTTACCAGCTTCTATTTGTAATTTAACAACATTTGTTATTTCCTTTTCTGCCATTTTTATCAATCTCCTTTTTAAATTTTAGATTTTTTCAATTTGTGAAAATTCTAGTTCAACTGGAGTTTCTCTTCCAAACATAGATACTAAAACTTTTACTTTATTTTTATCTTTATTTATTTCTTGAACTGTTCCAATAAAATTAGATAATGGTCCATTAACAATTTTTACAGAATCATTTACATCATAATCCACATTTATAACAGCTATTTCAAATCCCATATTTCTTATTTCTTCATTACTTAATGGAATTGGATCTGTTCCAGATCCTACAAATCCTGTTACTCCACGTGTGTTTCTAACTATATACCACGATTCTTCTGTAACAATCATCTTTATTAAAACATAACCAGGAAAAACTTTTTTTAAATTTGTTTTTCTTTTTCCTTCTTTTATTTCTATTTGTTCCTCCATAGGAACAACTATTTCAAAGAAATAATCTTCAAGTTCTCTGTTTTTTACTGTTTTTTCTAAATCTGTTTTTACTTTATTTTCATAACCAGAATATGTATGAACAACATACCATTTTGGTTCAAGATTTTCTTTAACTTGAGACATTACTACTTGGCCTCCTTATTCTTCAACATTTGTAGAATCTTCTTGCTCTGTTTGTTCAACATTAGAAGTTTCTTCGTCGTTATTAACTTCTTCGGTAGTATCGTCTACAACAGTTTCAACAACAGTTGTATTTCTTATTTTTTCTTTAATTTTATTAATACCTTTTGAATTAATAAAATTAAAACATGTATCCAAAACAAATACTATAGCTGCTGTAATTAATACAATTACTACAACTGCAGTTGTGTTTTTTACAACTTGGTTTGGTGTTGGCCAAATTACTTTTTTTAATTCTGCTTTAAACCCCTTTAAAGCATGTTTCTTTTTATTGTTGTTTTCTTGTTTAGCCATTTTATATCCTCCTTAAAATAGCTTATTTTGTTTCTTTATGTGTTGTTCTTTTTTTACAATATTTACAGTATTTTTCTATTTCTAGTCTATCTGTATTGTTTCTTTTATTTTTACTTGTCATGTAATTTCTTCTTTTACATTCTGTACATTCTAATGTTATATTTTCTCTTGGTCCTTTTGCAGCCATGATTAGCTCCACCTCCAATTTAAATTATATGGGTTTTTAACGATGCGTTTTTTAAGCTATGTCCCCTTTTAGAAACATAGCTTATATAATTTATCATATTTTAATTGATTTGTCAACATTTTTGCTGATTTTTTATGGCTATTTTTATATAAAAATAATACGATTATTTTTTCTTTTGAACAGAAAAACCAAATTTTCCGAACTTGCTCCCCCAATTCAAAATATTTTCCATTTGCATATGCAATTAAATCACATTTTGTTATATCAAAAGCACCCGTTGAATCAATATATTTTTCATCTGCATCAATTGATAATACGTCTGCAATAAACATATGATGACTTCCTAAATCTTTTATTTCCTTAACTTTGCATTCAATTGAAACCGGACTTTCTTTTATTGATGGACAACTTACATAAGTTGATTTTTCTTTAGTTAAATTCATACTTTTAAATTTATCAACTTTTAATCCAGTTTTTACTCCACACCAATCTGTGGCATAAGTTAGATCACTTGTTGTAAGATTTATTACAAATTCTCCACTTTCTTTAATAAGGTTGTATGAATATCTTTCTGGTCTCACAGATATATAACACATTGCAGGATTAGTGTTTAGTATTCCAGTCCATGCAACAGTAATAATATTTGATTTCTCCATATTCCCACATGATACCATAACCGCAGGTATTGGATATACAAAAGTACCTGACTTCCAAACTTTTTTTGCCATTTTTATATCTCCTTTATTTTTTTATTATATACTAATTTTATTTTAATTTTCAATAGAATATGAAAATATCTAATAATTCTATTTACAATTTATTTTTTTAATATATAATTATTTTAGTTAATATTTGGGGTGATAATATGAAAATATTAGAAGATATGATTAAAGAAAAAGGTCAGGTTATAAACGAAGATATTCTAAAAGTTGATAGTTTTTTAAATCATCAAGTTGATCCAGTTTTAATGAAAAACATTGGTTTAGAATTTGCAAAACATTTTAAAGAAAAAAATATAACAAAAGTTTTTACCATTGAAAGTTCTGGAATTGCACCAGCTCTATTAACTGCTCAAGAATTAAAAGTTCCATTAGTTGTATTAAAAAAACAAACATCTAATATCTTGGATAGAAATTATTATCAAACAGAAGTTAGGTCTTTTACAAAAAATTGTTCATATATGTTAACTCTTTCACAGAAATATTTAAAGGAATCTGATAACATATTAATAATTGATGATTTTTTAGCAAATGGAGAAGCAGCTTCTGGAGTTATAAAACTTATAAAATCAGCAAATGCAAGTATTGCAGGTGTTGGTATTGTTATAGAAAAATCATTTCAACCAGGTAGAACAAAATTGGATAAATTAGGATATGATATATATTCACTTGCGAGAATTAAGTCCCTAACCAATAATAGAATTGAATTTTTAAAATAGCTTGTTTACAAAAATTATTATATATAAGTTAAAACACAGTAATTAATAATAAACATTATTACTAATTACTGTGTTTTTTTGCATAAAAAAATCTGGCGATGACCTATGTTTCCAGCAGGGTAACCCGCAAGTATTTTCGGCACTGACAAGCTTAACTTCTGTGTTCGGAATGGGAACAGGTGGACCCTCGTCGTTATAATCACCAGAAAAATATAGTGTGTTAGCACACTGAAAAATATATAGAAAAGTAATAATGGTAAAATATTAAAACCGTTTTTTGCTTAACTTGTGGTTAAGCCCTCGATATATTAGTATTGGTCAGCTTAATGTATCACTACACTTACACCTCCAACCTATCAACCAGTTAGTCTTCCTGGTATCTTACCAACTTAACGTTGTGGGATATCTTATCTTAGGGTGGGCTTCACACTTAGATGCTTTCAGCGTTTATCCCTTCCATACTTAGCTACACAGCTATGCCACTGGTGTGACAACTGTTGCACCATCGGTATGTCCATCCTGGTCCTCTCGTACTAAGGACAGCTCCCTTCAAATATCCTGCGCCTGCGACAGATAAGGACCGAACTGTCTCACGAC
>DCHW01000053.1 GCA_002314935.1 Clostridiales bacterium UBA1742
ACACATCATTGACTAACCTACAAAACTTTTTTATAAATATTATAAAAAAGTTTCATTTTTTTTTAGTTTTATGATAGAATAGTAAAAACAGTATATTAGATAGGTGGAATATATGGAAAATATTGATAAAAATAATTTACCAAAGCATATTGCAATAATAATGGATGGAAACAGAAGATGGGCACAAAATAAAGGATTGAAAACAAAAGATGGACATAAAGCTGGAGCAGATAATTTAGAAGAAATTTCAAAATTTTGTAACCAGATTGGAATAAAATATTTAACAGTATATGCATTTTCTACTGAAAATTGGAAAAGAAGCAAAGAAGAAGTTTCTGCATTAATGGCAATTCTTAAATTACATGTAAATGCATTTATTAAAGAACAAGATAAACAAAATATAAAAATAAAAATAATAGGAAATATAGATGGGTTATCAAAAACTATACAAAATTCTATAAAAAAAGCAGTTGATATGACAAAAAATAATACTGGTTTAACACTTAACATTGCTTTTAATTACGGAGGAAGATTAGAAATAACAAGAGCTGTAAAATTAATTGCAGAAAAAGTAAAAAATGGATTAATTGATTTAGATGATATTGATGAAAATATGGTGTCAGATAATTTGTATACTGCAGGACAGCCAGATCCAGATTTACTTATTAGAACAAGTAAAGAATTAAGAACAAGTAATTTTTTACCATGGCAATCTACTTATGCAGAATTATATTTTCCAGAAAAACATTGGCCAGAATTTGGTAAAGAGGATTTAATAGAAGCAATAAAAGAGTATCAACACAGAAATAGAAGATTTGGTGGAAGACCAACAGAACAAGTATCTAGTAATAAATAAAAATGAAAGGGTAATTACATAGTATGAAATTAAAACGTGTTTTAACAGGAGTAATTGGATTCCCAATAGTTGCTGCATTATTAATATTTACAAACAAATATATAATAGATGTTATAATTAGTATTGTTGCAATAATTGCAATGTATGAATTCTTTAATGCAATAAAAAAAGAAGGAAATAAACCAATAGAAATTTTAGGATATTTATCATGTTTACCAATTGCATTAATGCATGTAATTTCACAAGAAAATATAATTAAGCTAATTTCATTTTATATTATAATGCTTTTAGCAATTATGTTTATGGTAGTGCTTTTATCTAAAATGAAAATTGGAATAAAAGATATTGCATTAACTTTTTGGGGAATGTCATATATAATACTATTTTTATTATTTATTCCATTATTGTATGGAACACAAAATGGAAAATTTTTAGTATGGTATATTTTTATTGCAGCATGGGGAACAGATACATTTGCATATTTAGTTGGAATGAAATTTGGTAAACATAAATTCAGCGAAATAAGTCCTAAAAAATCTATAGAAGGTTGTATAGGTGGGATTTTTGGAGCAATAATATTAATGATAATTTATACAACATTTGTTAATAAATATACAGGACTTGAAATAAATTATTTGTATATTTCTGTTGTTGGAATTTTGTTAAGCCTATTTAGTCAAGTTGGAGATTTTTCGGCTTCGGCAATAAAAAGAACAGTTGATATTAAAGATTTTGGGAATATATTTCCTGGACATGGTGGAATGTTAGATAGAATGGATAGTATAATATTTGTAGCACCATTTGCATATTTTTTATTAACTATTTAATAAAGGAGAAAGAAAGTGATATCTTTTTTAATAAATGCTTTTAAAATAATTTTTTTACTTGGATTTTTAATATTTATACATGAATTAGGTCATTTTCTTGTTGCAAAATTTTGCAAAGTAAAGGTAAACGAATTTGCAATAGGATTTGGTCCAACTATTTGGAAAAAACAAGGAAAAGAAACTAAATATGCTATTAGGTTAATTCCTTTAGGTGGATTTGTTAATATGTTAGGAGAAGAAGAACGTTCTAATGAAGAAGGTTCTTTTAATAAATCTAGTATTTCTAAAAGAATTGCAATTGTTATAGCAGGTGGTTTAGTAAATATTATTTTTGGTTTAATAACATATTTTATTTTAATGTTATCATCTGCTTCATATTATTCAACAACTATAGATAATGTATATGATGGCTATGCTGCACTAGAAAGTGGAATATGTTCTAATGATGAAATATTAGAAATAAATGGAGAAAAAGTAAGGTTTGTAAGTGATATAAATGATAATATACTGAAATATAATGGAGAAGAAGTTACTTTAAAAATTAAACGTGATAATGAAATTAAATATATAAATTTAAAACCTACAAAGGAAATTACTAAGTCAATAGGTATATATTTGGGAGCAAACGAAGAAAATGAGTTAACTTCTGAAATAAAATCCCTTTTATCAGGTTCACCTGCAGAACTTGCAGGACTAGAAGAGGGAGATATTATATTAAAAATAAATGATGAAGAAGTTTATAACAATCCAAATACTGTAGTTGAATTAATTAATAATACAATAACAGATAAGGTTTTAGTTGAAATTGATAGAAATAATGAAATTTTAGAATTTAACATTACGCCTACAATCACAGATAATTATAAAATAGGTGTTTCATTTAAAGTTGCTGAAAATAATTTTAGAAATAAAATATATTATTGTTTTTGGGATACTATAGATTTTTCGATTTCAATAGTAGAAAATGTAAAAGAATTATTTACTGGAAAGGTAAGCACAAATCAACTTATGGGTCCAGTTGGAATTTCGGAAACCATATCCAAAACACAGGGGGTTATTGAATTTGTTTATTTATTAGCAATAATTTCACTTTCTTTAGGAGTAACAAATCTTTTACCATTTCCGCCACTTGATGGGTGGAAAATAGTAACATTAATAATAGAGGCAATAAGAAGAAAACCATTAGATGAAAAAACTGAAGCAAGTATCCAGCTTGTTGGATTTGCAATGTTAATTGCTCTATCATTGTATGTAACATATAACGATATACTAAGAATATTTTAAAAACGAGGGATGAAAATAGGGATGTCAAATGTAGCAAGAGATATATTTAAAGACTTTAATCAAAAAAATAATATACTAGATTGTATAATTGAAAATATAAACCTATATAAAAAGAGTAAAAAAATTGGAGTTGAGTTAACTGCACCACATAAAATAACACTTGCAGAATTAACTGAATTAGAAAATTATTTAAAAATAAAATTTAATATAGAAAAAATAGAATTTAATATTAAATATAATGAAAAACCAAAATTCACATTAGAGGAAGATTGGAAAAGTGTTATAAAATATGTTTCATTAAAAATGCCTATTGTTAAACCTATAATTATAGATAGTAATATTAAAATTGAGGATAAAACTGTATCTATAATTTTAAAAACTAATACAGCAGAATTTTTAAAATCATATAAAGTAGATAAAGCTTTAGAAAGATTACTTTTAAATTTATATGGAGATAAATATATAATTAAATGTGTTGAAGCTATAGATAGTGAGGTTATAAAAAATCAACATACATATTTAGAAGAATTAGAAAAAGAGGCTTGTAAAACAGTTCTTGAAAACAATGCAATTGCCAAAACACAAGCTGTTGTTGAACAACCAGAAGTAATAGCTGGTGCTGATACAGAAGAAGCAGAAGAAGTTGAAGAAAAAAAACCTTTAATACTTGGGCGTTCTGATAAAATAAAAGAAGCTTTAGTTAAAATAAAAGAATTGTCTATGGATTATGGAAAAGTTGCGATAGAAGGAAAGATAATTAGTACAGATACAAAAGAATTAAGAAATCGGAAAAACATTATTAATGTTTAATTTATATGATGGAACTAGTACAATAACATGCAAATCTTTTTTAGATCCTGAAAAAAAGGATGCAATACTTAAAAGAATGGAAGAGGCTAAAAGATTAAAAATCCAAGGTAATGTAAGTTATGATACATTTGCAAAAGAAATTAATGTAATAGCAAATGTTATAGTAGAACTTCCGGATATTCAAGAAGTAAAAAGAAAAGATCTTGCAAAAGAAAAAAGAGTGGAATTACATTTACATACACAAATGAGCCAAATGGATGGAATGACATCTGCAACAGATTTAATAAAAAGAGCTTCATCTTGGGGAATGAAATCTATTGCAATAACTGATCATGGTGTTGTACAAGCTTTTCCAGAGGCAAAAAAAGCAGCTGATAAAACAGGAATAAAGGTAATTTATGGAGTTGAAGCATATTTAGTTCCTGATGATGAAAGAATAACAATAACAGATATGAATGAATATGTTGTTTTAGATATAGAAACAACAGGACTTTCTTTTAGAACAGAAAAAATAACAGAAATTGGTGCTGTTAAAATAAAAGATGGCGAAATTGTAGATACATTTGAATGTTTTGTAAATCCTGGAGTTCCTATACCACCAAGAGTTGTGGAACTTACAGGAATTACAGATGAAATGGTTAAGGATGCTGAAAAAATAGATGTTGTTATGCCTAAATTTTTAGAATTTATAGGTGATTTAAAATTAGTTGCACATAATGCAGATTTTGATATAGGATTTTTAAAATATAATGCCGAAGAAATTGGACTTGAAATGAATAATAAATATATAGATTCTTTAGCAATATCAAGACAACTATTTCCGGAATTTAAAAAACATAAACTTGGAATTATTGCAGATAAACTTGGAATAAAGGTAGAAAATGCACATAGAGCCTTAGATGATGTAATTACTTTGGTAAAAGTGTTTAAAAAGATGATAGAAATTTCTAAAGAAAATGAAAAAAATTCTCAAGATACACAAAAAGATTTATATAAAACATTACCATCATATCATGCTATAATACTTGTTAAAAATTTAAAAGGACTAAGAAATTTGTACGAGCTTATTTCTCTTTCTCATTTAAATTATTTTTATAAAAAACCTAGAATATTAACAAGTGTATTAGAAAAATATAAAGATGGATTAATATTACGGTAGTGCATGTGAACAAGGAGAATTATACAGAGCAATTGTTGCAGGAAAATCAGAAGAAGAAATAGAAAAAATAGCTTCAAGATATGATTATTTAGAGATACAACCTCTTGGAAACAATGAGTTTATGATTAGAAATGAAACTGTTTCTGGATGGGATGAGTTAAAAGATATAAATAAAAGAATAGTTGCTTTAGGAGATAAGCTAAATAAAAAAGTTGTTGCAACATGTGATGTGCATTTTATGGATCCAGAAGATGAAATATATAGAAGAATTTTAATGGCAGGACAAGGTTATGATGATTGCGATAATCAAGCACCATTATATTTAAGAACTACAGAAGAAATGCTTAAAGAATTTGAATATTTAGGTAGAGATAAAGCTTATGAAATTGTTGTTACAAACACAAATTTAATTTCAGATATGTGTGAAGCTATAAGTCCAATTTCACCAGAAAAATGTCCACCTGTATTGGAAAATGCTGAACAAGAAATAGAAGAAACATGTACAAACAAAGCAAAAGAATTGTATGGTGATCCATTACCACAGGTTGTAAAAGATAGATTAAAAAGAGAATTAGATTCTATTATAAAAAATGGATTTTCTACTTTGTATATTATTGCACAAAGATTAGTAAAAAAATCCAATGAAGATGGATACTTAGTTGGATCAAGAGGATCTGTTGGTTCATCTTTTGTTGCTAATATGTTAGATATTACAGAAGTTAATTCATTGCCACCACATTATAGATGTCCAAATTGTAAATTTTCTGATTTTACAGATTATGGTATAAAAAATGGTGTTGACTTACCAGATAAGGATTGTCCAAAATGTGGCACAAACATGGTAAAAGATGGAATGGATATACCTTTTGAAACTTTCTTAGGATTTAATGGTGATAAAGAACCAGATATAGATTTAAACTTTTCAGGTGAATATCAATCTAAAATACATAAATATGCAGAAGTTATTTTTGGACAGGGCAAAACTTTTAAAGCTGGAACTGTTGGTACAATTGCAGAAAAAACAGCTTTTGGTTATGTTAAAAATTATTTTGAAGATAGAAATGTTCCAGTTTCAAATGCAGAAATTTCAAGATTAGTTAATGGATGTACTGGTATAAAAAGAACAACAGGACAACATCCAGGAGGAATTATAGTTGTACCTCATGGAAGAGAAATATACGAATTTACTCCTGTACAACATCCGGCAGATGATCCAAATTCTGATATTATTACAACACATTTTGATTATCACTCTATAGATAAAAACCTACTTAAACTTGATATGCTTGGCCATGATGATCCAACAGTTATAAGAATGTTACAAGACTTAACAGGAATAGATCCCAAAACGATACCACTTGATGATAAAAAAACTATGAGCTTATTTACATCACCAAAAGCTTTAGGAGTAACTCCAGAACAAATAGGTTCAAAAACTGGTTCTTTTGGTGTGCCAGAATTTGGAACAAAATTTGTTAGAGGTATGCTTGAAGAAACAAAACCAACTACATTTGAGGAATTAATAAGAATATCACGGATTATCACACGGTACAGATGTATGGCTAAACAATGCAGAAACTTTAATAAATGAAGGAACTGCAACTCTAAGTGATGCAATATGTACAAGAGATGATATAATGACATATTTAATGAAAATGAATTTACCAGCACAGGATTCTTTTAAAATTATGGAATGTGTCCGTAAAGGAAAAGGTTTAACGGAAGAACAAGAAGCTTTAATGAGGGAATATAATGTTCCAGAATGGTATATAGATTCATGTAAAAAAATTAAATATATGTTCCCAAAGGCACATGCTGTTGCGTATGTTACTATGGCATTTAGAATAGCATGGTTTAAAGTAAATCATCCATTGGCATATTATGCTGCATATTTTAGTATAAGAGCTGATGATTTTGATAGTGAAATTATGATATATGGAAAAGAAAAAGTTAGAGAAAAAATGAAGGAGCTAGAAAAACTAGGAAACCATGTTACAGCAAAGGAAAAGGGAATGTATACTGTTTTAGAAATAGTTTTAGAAATGTATGAAAGAGGTTTAGAATTTTTACCAATAGATTTATATAAATCTGATAGTAAGAAATTTCAAATTGAAGAAGGTAAAATAAGGCCACCACTTTCAAGTATTGCAGGATTAGGAGAAGTTGCTGCTGTTGGAATACAAAAAGCAGTTGAAGAAGAAAATGGAAAATTTATATCAATAGATGATTTACAAAGAAAATCTAAAGCAGGAAAATCAGTTATGGATTTACTAAAAAGATTTGGATGTTTATCTGGAATGAGTCAAAGCAATCAATTAAGTTTATTTGGATAAATTTGATTTATTTTTAAATAAATATATAAAAAGGAGGAGTTTCAAAAATGAAACAAAAAACAAAAGAAAAAGGAATTACATTAATAGCATTAGTAATAACAGTAATAGTAATGTTAATATTAGTAGCGGTGAGTGTAAACATAGCAATGAATGGAGGAATATTTACAAAAGCAAGAAAAGCAGCGTTTCAAGCAGATGTAGCAAAATACA
>DCHW01000066.1 GCA_002314935.1 Clostridiales bacterium UBA1742
AAATTAAATCTTGAGCCTGCCTCCGCGGCAAGCGAATTAACTTAGAGATTACATATGGGTGAAATTTTTTCTAATAAAATAACGCTATTTTACAGTGAAATTTTCCAAAATCATTGACACCCATCGTTACTTATGGAATTCTTTACTATCTTTTATCAAATATGAATATTAAACACAAAAAAAGAGGTCTATTAACCTCTTTTCAATTTATAAAATTATACAAATTAATCCTCCACTTCCTTCATTTACAATTCTTTCTAGTGTTTCCTGTAATTTTTCTTGAGCATCTTCAGGCATTCTTGATAATTTATTTTGTAATCCCTCGTTAACTAGTTCGTGTAAATTCTTTCCAAAAATATTTGACTCCCATATTTTTATTGGATCATTTTCAAATTCAGATAATAAATAATTTACTAATTCTTCAGATTGTTTTTCACTGCCGACTACAGGAGAAACTTCTGTTTCAATGTTTGCTCTTATCATATGAATACTTGGTGCTTTAGCTCTTAGCTTTACCCCAAATCTAGAACCTTGTTTTACCATTTCTGGTTCTTCAAGTATTAATTCTTCCATACTTGGAGTTACAATTCCATATCCTTTCTGTTTTACTTCTTCTAATGCAATTTCAACTTTATTATATTTTTTCTTTATTATAGATAATTCAGAAATAGTTGTAAATAAATCTGCCTCATTTTCTACATCTACTCCTGTTATTTGACTCAAAATTTCATAAAATAAATTTGTTTGTAATGTAATATTTAATGTTACAGAACCATTCCCTAAATTAATTTCATCAATTTGAGTTCTATCTATTATTTCAATTTTCTTTATTTTTTCTATACCATCATTTATATCTTTTATATATTTTGTATCCTTAAAAGATTGTTTTACATTATTATATAAATTCTTTTTTAATTCATGTTCATCGCTTAAACCATCAATCCAACCAGGAAATTTTAAATTTATTCTTTCTACTGGAAATTCATACAATATTTTTCCAAAAATACTATTTACATCTTCCATTTTTAAATTTGTACAATCAGTTGGCAAAACTGAAACATTATATTTTTCTTCTAATGTTTTAGCTAATTCTTTTGTATAATCCGAATATGGATTATTACTATTTAAAACTATAACAAATGGTTTGTTTAATTCTTTTAATTCATATACTACTCTTTCTTCAGCTTCTATGTAATCATCTCTTGGTATTTCAGTTATACTTCCATCGGTAGTAACCAAAACTCCAATTGTTGAATGTTCTGTTATTACCTTTTTGGTACCAAGTTCTGCCGCTTTTTCAAATGGCATTTCATTTTCTGACCATGGAGTTTTTACCATTCTTGGTACATCATCCTCCATATATCCGCAAAGCATTATTTACCAAATAACCGTACACAATCAACAAGTCTTGTTTTTAATTTTAAATTGTCACTAACCGTAATTTCTATTGCCTCATTTGGAACAAATTTTGGTTCAGTTGTCATAATTGTTTTTCCTGCTGCACTTTGCGGCAATTCATCTCTTGCTCTTTCTTTTTTATATGCATTTTGAATATTTGGTATAACCAATAAATCCATAAAATTTTTAATAAATGTTGATTTACCTGTTCTTACAGGTCCGAACTACTCCAACATATACGTCTCCATCTGTACGATTTGCAATATCCTCGTATATCTCCACATTCTCCATATAAATAATTCCCTCCTAAATTAAATGTTTGTACGCTTTAACTTTACTTAATGTATATTAGGAAGATTTAATTAATATTACATTTTTTTATTTTTCTTTTTAGTCATATCAGCCATCTTTTCAGCTTGTTCTTTTTGTTTATCTATTGGAAGCCATTTATATTCAGAACACACAAATTCTCCATACTTAGTCATATTGTTTTTTTCATTTTTCTTCATAAAAAAATCACCTCTGTTTTATTATTTAACAAAGGCAATTTTATATTCATCTTACTTAAATTTTTCTAAATACACCTGCAACTTTTCCAAGTATTTTACAATCTGGTACTATTATTGGATCCATAGAACTATTTTCTGGTTGTAATCTTATATAATCTTTTTCTTTATAAAAAGTTTTAACAGTTGCTTCATCTTCTATTAACGCAACAACAATCTCTCCATTTCTAGCATTATTTTGTCTTTTTACTAAAATATAATCTCCATCCAAAATTCCTGCTTCTATCATGCTTTCTCCTCTAACTGTAAGCATAAAGCTTTCGCTATTTCCAACAAAATCAATTGGAATAGGAAATGTATCGGTGACATTTTCCACTGCAAGTATTGGAGCACCAGCAGTAATTTTACCTATTACAGGAACATCTATCAATTCTTTGCCATTATAAACTGGTTTTGGAGTTGTAGGTTGATTATCTTCTAATCCCCCTTTTAATAATTTTAATGTTCTACCTTTTTGATCCTCTTTTTTTATATACCCTTTTTTTGTTAATTTTGCTATATATCCATGTACAGTTGCAGTTGAGCTAAGTCCAACTGCCTTTCCTATTTCTCTAACTGATGGTGGATATCCATTTTCTTTTATTTGTTTTTCTATAAACTTAAGTATTGCTTTTTCTCTTTTATTTAAATCCATATTTTCTTCTTTTTTCAATAGAATCACTCCTATAAATTTATTTCATGTATATATTATCACACAAACAAATGAATGTCAAACAAATTTTTGTATTTTGTTTAATCATACCATTCCATTTCCCAATCAATAAATTTAACTGTATCTCCCTCTTTTATGCCTTTAGCTTTTAATGCATCTTCAACACCTAAAAATCTAATACTTTTTTGAAAATAATATAATGATTCATTGTCTTCTAAATTTGCTCTTCTAAGTATTTTTTCTATTGCTGGTCCATTTACAACAAAAATTCCATTTTCTATTGTAATATTAAAGCCTTCATCCTCTTCTTCTAATTTGTAAATTTTCTTTTCTTCAGCGTCTTCTAGTTCTTCTTTTGGAAGTTCTTTTAATATTTTTGAAACATATATAAATAATTCTTTTAATCCTTCTCCAGTTGCTGCTGAAATTTTAAATATGTCAATATTATTTTTCTTGGCTAAATTTTCTAATTCATTGTATAAATTTTCATCTTGCATGCTATCTATTTTATTAGCAACAATTATTTGTTTTCTTGTACTTAATTTTTTACTATATTTTTCTAACTCATTATTAATTGTATAATAATCCTCAACTGGATTTCTTCCTTCCGAACCTGATACATCAATTACATGTAATAATAATCTAGTTCTTTCAATATGTCTCAAAAATCTTAATCCTAATCCAGTTCCTTCACTTGCACCTTCTATTATTCCTGGTATATCAGCAAGTACAAAACTATCTCCAAATTCTGTCTTTACAACACCTAAATTTGGTTCTAATGTTGTAAAATGATAGTCTGCAATTTTAGGTCTTGCAGATGTAACCATAGATAAAATTGTTGATTTTCCTACACTTGGAAATCCTAACAATCCAACATCTGCTAAAAGTTTAAGTTCAAGAATTATTTCTTTTTCCAATCCCTTTTCTCCATCTTGTGCAAATCTTGGTGCTTGTCTAGTTGATGTTGCAAAATGCGAATTACCTTTTCCACCTCTTCCTCCTGGTAAAATCAATTCACATTGTCCTTCCTTTGATAAATCTGCTATTAATTTTCCCGTTTCAGAATCTCTTACAACTGTGCCTCTTGGAACTTTAACATACAAGTCCTCTCCTGCTTTTCCGATAGCATCTATTACCACTACCATTTTGTCCATCTTCAGCTTTATATTTTTTATTATATCTAAAATTTATTAATGTATTAGAGTCTTTATCAACGATAAAATATATGTCTCCACCCTTGCCACCGTCTCCTCCATCTGGTCCACCAGCAGCCACATATTTTTCTCTTCTAAAAGTAACAGCACCATTTCCGCCATTTCCTGATTTAATTATTATTTTTGTATAGTCAACAAACATATTTATTCTCCTAACCTTAGATTTCATTTATTATACACTATTTTAGCCACTTTTACAATTAAATAGGAAATAAATAATTTTTTTATTTGAAGGTTAGTCAAACATATGTC
>DCHW01000065.1 GCA_002314935.1 Clostridiales bacterium UBA1742
TTGCCTACATTTATTTTACACTTACCTTGTATAATTTAATTTTTTGTCATTTTTAGTCGTATAATTTTTATAGACATATATAAATATTTATGATATTATCTTATTTAAATTCTTTCTATGAGGTTTTTTATGTCTAATAATTTTTTAAAATTCTTTTTTGTTATTCTTATTACTATTATTTTTATTTTGGTAATTTTTACTTATTATTTTACAGAAAATATTATTTCAAGTAGTGACTTAACTAATGAATTTATTTGGCCTATTCCTAACTACACAACCATAACTTCTTCATTTGGTTATAGAACAGCTCCTACAAAAGGTGCATCTACATATCATTCTGGAATTGATATAGCAGCTCCAACTGGTACAAATATATTGGCCATTTCCGATGGTACAGTAATATTTACAGGTTTTAGCGGTGCTGGTGGATATACTGTAACCATAGAAAATGAATCATATAAAGTTTCTTATTGTCACGTTTCTCCATTTTTTGTTGTTAATTTAGGGCAAAAAATATTTAAAGGAAACATTATTGCAAATGTTGGTCCCAAAAATGTTTATGGTGTTTTAAACAATCCATATAAAGATAGTAATCGGTAACCCAACAAATGGAGCAACTACAGGACCACATTTGCATTTAACAATAAAAAAAGACGGCAAAGCCGTCAATCCTTTAGATTACATATCGTCATCTTCATCATGATGACAATGGCTGCAATTTCCAGAGCAACTATTACCATCACAATTATCATCTCCCCAGTCCAATTCTATTTCATTATTACATTCTGGACATGTAATTTCATCTGTTAAATCCTCATTATTTATCACAAATTCATTATTACAATATGGACAAGTAATTGCAAAATCACTTTCTTCATCATCTATATATAATTCTTTCTCAATATTTTCTACATGATTTTCTAAATATTCAAGTTTTTCTTCTACCAATTTTTGTGTTTGTAATAATGATTTTATTTTTTTATTAACTTTTTCATCTTTATCTTCTAATTCTTCCATATATGAATTATATAAATTAAATATTTGAAGCTTAACATATTCAAAGTCTTCTTTATTCTTTAATTTTTCTTCCAAATCATTTAATATTTGTTTTAAACTTTCATTTAAGTTTGACATTAATATTTAGAGTCCTTTCTATTAAATTCTTTCCATATATTCGCCAGTTCTTGTATCTATTCTAATTACATCATCTGTATTTACAAATAATGGAACATTAATTTTATACCCTGTTTCTAATTCAGCTGGTTTAGTTTGACCTGCTCCTGCTGTGTTTCCTGCAAATCCTGGTTCTGTATATGTAATTTTTAATTCAACAAATATAGGTGGTTCTACAGAAAAAACTTTTCCTTTAAAAGATAAAATTTTAACTACCATATTTTCTTTTAAATAATTTAAAGTATCTCCTAAATCATTTTTATTCAATGGTATCTGATCATATGTTTCATTGTCCATAAAATAATATAATTCACCATCATTATATAAATATTCCATATCCTTTTTTTCTATCTCTGCACCTTGTAATTTTTCTGATGGATTAAATGTTTTTTCTAAAACAGCTCCTGTTATTACATTCTTTAATTTTGTTCTTACAAATGCTGCTCCTTTTCCAGGTTTTACGTGTTGAAATTCAACTACTTTATATACTGAACCATCCATTTCAAATGTTGTTCCGTTTCTTACATCTCCTGCCATATAAACTTCTGCCATAATTTTACCCCTTTTCTTTTTTTATTTTAACTATAATATTTTACTATATTTTTATTCAAAAATCAATACTTATATTACAATGTAATTTTTACTTGATTTTGTAAGTGGAATACATCCATCTTTTGTTACTAAAACAGTATCTTCTATTCTCACTCCATATTTACCAGGAATATAAATTCCAGGTTCATTTGTTACTACCATATTAGTTCTTAGTATACTCTCATTTTTAGAATTTATGTAAGGAAGCTCATGAATTTCAAGTCCTACTCCATGACCAAGTCCATGTATTAAATCATAATTATTTATTTTAAAGTCACTTTCTACAGATTGAGAAAGTGTTTTTATAGTATATCCATCCTTTATCATTTTTTCAACAGTTAATTGATTTTTTAAAACTAAGTCATATACTTTTTTTATTTCTTCTAACATACAACCCATAAAAATTGTACGAGTCATATCTGACGCATATCCTTTATAGGTACATCCCATATCTATTAAAATTGGATCAGACATTTTAACTTTTCTATCAGAAGGAACCCAATGCGGAATTGCCGCATTTTCTCCAACTGCAACTATTGTATCAAAAGATACTCCATCCGCACCATGTGTTTTAAAATACATTTCAATTTCTAATGCAATTTCCTTTTCTGTCATTCCCTCTTTTATAAATCCCAACAAATATGAAAAGCAATTATCTGTAATCTCACATGCCATTTTTATATTTTCTATCTCTTCTTCATCTTTTACCATTCTTTGCTTTTCAATTATTCCCTCTGTTTCAATTAAATTGTTTGGCTTATATTTTGATTTTATGTTTTGATATTCACTATATGTAACATATCTTTCTTCAAACCCTATATTTTCACAAAATAAAAAGAAATTTTCATAATCTTCTTTTGTAATATCTTTAAAGTTCATTACAATAATGTCATCATTTATTGTAAGAACACTATTTACAGCTTCCATATACATACTATATGTTATAAAAATATTTTCTTTTCTTGTTAATAATAAAATGCCTTCTGAATCAATACCAGTAAGATATTTAATACTTTTAGGATTAGAAATTATCATTCCATCCATAGAACGAGCTCTAATTTTTTCTCTTAAACATCTTATTTTTTCATTCATAAAATCACCTCTTATTTAATCCTAATGTAAATACAGTTATAAGTATATCAAATAATATATTAAATGGGACAAAAATTGTTATTAAAGCTGAAATAACTATAAATGGCCCAAAAGCCATATATTGGCTTGCATTTTTGCTTCTACAAATTACCAATAGCATTCCTATTACTGCTCCCAGTAAAAATGCAATAACCGAAATTAAAATTATATTTGTGAAGCCAAAATACAACCCCATAGCTCCCATTAATTTAACATCTCCGAAGTCCCATTGCTTCTTTACCTGAGATTAAGCCTCCGAATTAATGTTATAGCTAGAAAAACTCCTCCACCTACTAACATACCATATAACATATCTAACGACATGTTTATATTAGAAAAACCATATATAAAAGTAAATACTAGTCCTATTTCAAACATCAATAGTGTTAATCTATTTGGTATAATTTGTATTTTTAAATCCACCATAAAAGCACATGCAAGCATAGGTACAAGTATAATATATTTAATTAAGTCAATATTTTTTATTAACCCTGTAGTATCAATTCCAAATTTATATAATAATCCTACATATACAATTGCAATTCCAAATATTAGTATATAATTTGGCAAATTATTTTTACTATATTTTTTTAAAGATTTTTTATCAAAAATTTTTTTCTCATCTATAAAACATTTAGAGCAGTAATCAATAAATTGTCCTATTATTCCTCCAAATACTAATACTCCAACATAATATAATATATGTATATCATTAAAATACATTTTTATCTCCCGTTTCTTTTTAAATATTTTTTTATAATAATTTTTTCCAATGGTCTTTTTAATTTTGTAAACCAAATATCTCTTTTATCTAATGGCTTAGTTAAAATAGTATACATTTTCATTCTGTTGCCGTCCAAATACATCTGTAAAAATTTGGTCTCCTACAACACCTATTTTTTTGCTATCATTAATATTCAACATTTTCATTGCCTTACGAAATCCACTTTTACATGGTTTTTTAGCAAAATTTATGTATTGTAAATTCAAATAAGAAGCTACTTTGGTTACCTTTTCTATTTTATTAGTATTAGATAATATGCATAATTTAATATTATTATTCTTCATTTCATTTGCCCATTCATCAAGCCCAAATAAAATATTCTTATCTAAATCAATTAATGTATTATCAACATCCAATATTAAAGCTTCTATATTTTTTTCTTTTAAATTATCACTTTTTATTTCTTTGACATTTGTTAAATATTCATCTGGATAAAAAATCATTTTCTTCCTCCACACCAATATATTATCAATACTAAAAAGAAATGTCAACATTGGTTTTAGAAAATCTTGTCAATTAAAATATGAATTTTTATTTGCAAAATCTATGATTTCCTATCGTTACTGTTACTGGTCTTGACCAAATCCATTTACTAGTAGCAGTATTTGGATTAAAATAATAAATCGCACCATATGTTGGATCCCAACCATTTATAGCATCTTGTGCAGCTTTTTTAGCAGTTTCATTTGGTGTTAAATTAATTTGACCATCAGCTACAACTGAAAACGCACCACTTTCATAAATTACTCCTGCTATTGTATTAGGAAAAGAAGAACTTCTTACTCTGTTTAATACAACTGCTGCAACAGCTACTTGTCCCTTATATGGTTCACCTCTACTTTCAGCATATACTAATTGGGCAAGCAAATTAACATCTGAGTTAGAACTACTCGTAGAAGAATTTGTAGTTGTCGAAAAAATTCCCATTGCTTCTAATGTTTTAGGTCCTGCAATTCCGATCAACAGCAAGTCCATTTTTTGATTGAAACCATTTTACTGCTTCAAGTGTTTTAGATCCAAAAATGCCATCTACTTCGCCACTATAATATCCCCATCTTTTTAACTTTGTTTGTATCTGTTTTACCTCATCACTATTAGATCCATATTTAGATAAGGCATAACTGGAATTACTGTCACTTCTAAAAAACACATTATATGTTATATAAGTAATACTTACTGCAATTAACAAACTTATTAATAAAATTCTTTTTTTCATAAAAAAACCACCTTTTAAAAATTATTTTTTCCAAAGGTAGTTTTTTTATACTTTAGAATATTCCTACAATATTTCCATCTTCTGCAACATCAATTTCTTCTGCTGCTGGTTTTTTAGGTAATCCTGGCATTGTAAATATATTTCCTGTCAATACTACTATAAAACCTGCTCCACTTTTTAAAATTACATCTCTTACATGTATTTTAAATGAATTATCACATAATAAATTTTTAGCATCATCAGAAAGTGAATATTGTGTTTTTGCAATACAAATTGGTAAATTTCCATATCCTTTTTTCTCTAAATTAATTATTTTTTCTTTTGATTCATCTAAAAATTCAACACTTTCAGCTCCATAAATATTTTTAGCAACTTTATTTATTTTTTCTTCTATTGAATCTTCAATATTATAAATATAGTTAAATTCACTTGGATTTTCAGTTAATTCAACTACCTTTTGAGCTAAATCTGTTGCTCCTTCTCCGCCTTTTTCCCAAGCTTCACATAAACTCATTTTTATTCCTAAATCATTTAATTTTACTTCCAAATAATTAATTTCATTATCTGAATCTGTAATATATTTATTAATTGCAACTATTACATTTAATCCAAATTTATCTTTTAAATTTTCAATGTGCTTTTCTAAATTATGTATTCCTTTTTCTAATGCATGTATATTTTCTTCTTTTATAGTATCTATATCTGCTCCCCCATGATATTTCAAAGCTTTTATTGTTGCAACACAAACAACTGCATCTGGTGGTTTCGGTAAAGCTCTACATTTAATATTTAAAAACTTTTCAGCTCCTAAATCAGCACCAAATCCTGCCTCTGTTATTGTATAATCTGCTAATTTCATTGCAAGTTTTGTTGCAATAATACTATTACATCCATGTGCAATATTTGCAAACGGACCACCATGAATTATTGCTGGAGTATTTTCTAATGTTTGTACTAAATTAGGTTGTATTGCATCTTTTAATAAAACTGTCATTGCACCTTCTGCTTTTAAATCTTTTGCCTTAATTTCTTTTCCTTCTTTAGTATATCCAACAACAATATTTCCAATTCTTTGTTTTAAATCATTAATGTCATTTGCTAAACAGAATATGGCCATTATTTCAGATGCAACTGTTATATCAAATCCATCTTCCCTTGGTACAGCATTTTTTTCTCCTGATAATGCAATTTCAACTTTTCTTAAAGCTCTATCATTTAAATCAACACACCTTTTCCAAATCACCTTATCAAACCCAAGCTCATTTCCCTGAAAAATATGATTATCTATCATTGCAGATAATAAATTATTTGCAGATGTTATTGCATGTATATCACCTGTAAAATGTAAATTTATATCTTCCATTGGAGCTACTTGTACACAGCCTCCACCAGTTGCTCCTCCTTTAATTCCAAATACAGGTCCCAAAGAAGGTTCTCTTAAAGCTAATATGGCATTTTTGTTTATTTTAGAAAGTCCATCAGCCAATCCAATAGAAATTGTTGTTTTTCCTTCTCCTAAAGGAGTTGGATTAATAGCTGTAACTAATATTAATTTTCCATCTTTTTTATCTTTTAAATTTTCATATACATTAGAAGATATTTTTGCCTTATATTTTCCATATAGTTCCAAATTTTCTTCATCTATTCCCACTTTTTTTGCTATATCGGTTATTTTTTCTAACTTAGCAGACCTTGCAATTTCAATATCTTTCATATTTTTCACCTCTATTTAATATGTTTTTAAAATTCTTCTTCAGCAATTTCTCCATTATCATTATTAATTAAAAGAGTTATTTTTTTCTCTGCATTTTCTAAAAATTGATTAGCTTTTTTTGATAATTCCATTCCTTCTTCAAATTTTTTTATCGAATCATCTAAATTTAATTCACCCTTTTCTAATTCTTCAACAATCTGTTCTAAATTTTTCATTGTTTCTTCAAATGTTAATTCTTCTTTTTTTTGCATAAACTCATTACCTCCTTACTAATATGTACAAGCACCTGTTTCAATATTAACTTTGCATCTTTCTATTTCATAAGTAGTAGCACTATCTCTTATACTTACAATATAATTACCGTTTTCATCAATATAATCATTTTCATCAATTGTAAAATAAACTGTACTATCTTCACCCCAATTATTTTTTACAATTTCAACTGCTTTTTCTCTATTATTTGTTGCATTTTTATAAGTTTCAAAATCGATTTCTTCTGTTGTATTAAGTTCTTCAGTTTCTCTATTAGTCTGTACATTATAATTTGTATTTTCATTTGTTACATTCTCTTCAATGTTTTGAACTTCATTATTTAATTCATCCGTATCATTATTCAAAACGTTTAAATTTGAAGTTTCTATTTGATTATCATTTATTGAAACTAGTTTAATTGTTAATATTAGCATTAATGCAAATAGCACTCCAAAAGCTAACATAATTGTTATTTGCTTACTCTTTTGTTTTTCTTTTAATCTTTTTCTTGTTCTGTTTCTTCTTTCATCCATATTTTATCCTCTTTCTTATTATATAACTTTTGCTTTTTTTTCACCATCTGAAAATTTTAAATCCACTATATCATCCTTTTTTAACTCTTTAAAACTTTTTACTGTTTTTCCATTTAATTCTGAAATACAAAATCCTCTAGTTAAAGTTTTTAAAGGACTAAGTGTATCTAGTTTAGATATAATTTTAATTTCTTTTGTTCTTAAATCCTTTAATTTTAGTTTTATGCTATTTTCCATAGACTTTATTTTTAAATCCACACTAATATATTGCTCTTTTATTTTCCCAGTAGCATCTGTAAATGCCTTAGAAGCCATACATTTTTCATATCTTAATTTCATATATTCTATTTGTTTTTTTAATGAAGATTTTAATCTAATTTCATAATTATTAATTTTTAAAACAATTTCTTTAATATCTGGAACAGCTAATTCTGCTGCTGCAGATGGGGTTGGTGCCCTTAAATCAGCTACAAAATCCGATATTGTAAAATCAGTTTCATGTCCTATGGCAGATATAATTGGAATTTTAGAATTGTATATAGCCCTTGCAACTATTTCTTCATTAAATGGCCATAAATCTTCAATTGAACCGTCCACCTCTAGCAAGTATTAAAACATCTGCAATATTTTTTTCATTCATTGTATAAATTGCATCTGCTATATTTTTTTCTGCACCTGCTCCTTGAACAGGAATTGGATAGATTTTTATATTTACATTTGGATTTCTTCTTGTTGAAACATTAATTATATCTTTTACAACTGACCCTGTCTTTGATGTTAAAACTCCTATTACTTTTGGCATAAGAGGAATATCTTTTTTATGATTTTTATCAAAATAACCTTCTTTTTCTAATTTTAATTTTAACTCTTCATATTGAGCATATAAATCTCCTAGTCCATCTTCCTTCATTGCTTTAACATATATTTGATAAACACCATCTCGTTCAAATACAGACACTGTTCCCAGTACTAAAACTTGCATTCCATCTTTAGGATTAAAATTTAAAGTAGCAGTTGAAGATTTAAACATAATACATTTTATCAAAGAATTTTCATCTTTTAATGTAAAATACATATGACCTGTATAATGGTGCTTAAAATTTGATATTTCTCCTTTTACATACACATTATTTAGGTATTCATCATCTGCTACTTTTTCTTTTATATATTTATTTAAATAACTTACAGTAATTGCTTCTGGCTTCATCTAGTTCTCCTTAACAATACTTGCTAAAACACCATTTATAAAGTTTTTAGATGTTTCTTCTCCATACTTTTTAGCTAATTCTACCACTTCATTTATTGCAACTTTATATGGTAATTTTTTATATACAATTTCATATATAGACAATTCTAATAAAGCTAAATTTATTTTAGAAATTCTATCTATAGACCAATCTTCTTTTAAATTTTTAGATATTAAGTTTAATATATTTTCTTTTTCTTTATTAATTCCATTAATTACATCTTGTATATATTCTTTTGCTTCTTCAGATTTTATATTATTATTTTCAATATATATATCTATATCATCATCTAATAATTCTTTTTGTATTTCTATTTGATATTGTAACTTAAATGTTAATTCTCTTATTTCAGATCTATTCATATTTCCTCCACGTAATTATAATCTATCTATATACATTTTTAACTTTTCTTTTACAAATTCTTTATTATATTGTATATAATTTCCTAAAATTCCTCCAGCTACCAATATTAAAATTGCAATTACTATTTTATGTAAATTAAATATTAATGCAATAATTGCAACAATTATTCCAATTAGCGCTCCTCTAAATTTACTTATAAATTCTTTTAATTTATTCATAATAAGAACCTCCTTTTTCACCATTACTCTTTAATTGTTGGTTCCTTTTTAACAGCTATATTTTTTATTCTAATATTTACTTCTTTAACTTCCAAATCTAAAGATTTCTTTATTGTTTCTTTTATTTTTATTTGTAATTTTGATGATAATTCTTTTATAACCACATCTGGATAAACAAATAATGTTACAAAAATTTTAACATTATTTTCTTGATCTACATTAACTTTTGTAATTGTATTCTCTGCAGATTGAAAAGATTTTACAACTGTATTTGATAAGTTTTCTATAGTATCTTTTGATACTAATAGTTTTCCATTATCATTTTCTAACAATATGCCATCTTTACCTTTTTCATTTCCTGAAAAGGAATTAAAGAAAATTGATTTTACTGCAAGTAATATAAATAAAATTGCTACTCCTAAAACAGTATAAGTTCTTGTATCACTTGAAAACAAATCTACTGACCATTTGTTTACTATACTTATTGATAACAAATTAAAAGATATTATGCATACAAATATTGATATTATTAAAATTATTGTTGAAAATAAAACTAAATTAAATTTGTCAATTGCTTTCATTTTTATTACTCCTTTTTTTATATTTTATTTATTCATTATTTTCTGCTTCATCATTTTTTTCTTCTGCCATTGCACTAACTCCTTGTACATGAACATTTACATTTAAAACTTTCAAACCTGTCATTGTTTCTACTGCTTTTTTTACTCTATTTTGAATTTCAAAAGCAACATCCGGAATTCTAATTCCATATTCTACAATTATATTTACATCTATTTTAACTTCCTTTTCTGTTACATCGACTTTTATTCCTTTTGATAGGTTTTTCTTTCCACTTAAAACTTCTGTAATTCCACCAGCAAATCCTCCTGCCATCTCTGCTACGCCATCAACATCTGAAACTGCTTTTCCTGCTATAACAGCAATAACATCATCTGATATTTTTATTTCATCATTTACAACTTCCTCATTTTTTATTTCTTCGTCCATTTTATAACCTCCTTAAATTAATTTCAAATACCAATTTTAATTATTTATAAGTATATCAATTAAAATATATTTTTACAATATGTTTTTTTAATTTTATTTACAAACTTCATACATTATATTCGCCAAACACTGCATGCTGTATATGCACTGTTCCATTGTATTTCCTGTTGCCCCCACTTCTATTATACATGCACAATTTCTTATATGTTGATTATATCTAGAATTTCTTACTATTATTGGTCTAAATAGTCCTGGATACATTTCATTTGATTTTTCTTGTACCTTTATTGCAAATTTTAAATTTTGTAGCCAATTTGAATGTTCTAGTCCTCCACCATCTGTTCCCATTACAAACATTAATTGAGCTGCATATTTATCGTTTATTTTTACTGTTGGTCCATATGAATCTCCATCTCCAACTGCATCTCTATGTAGATCAATTACCATTTCTGTATTTAAATCTCCTAATTCTGTTTGTGCAGTTTCTAAAGATCTCGTATATGATCCTGAATAACTTGGATAATCATGATATGTCATATTATGTGTTACATTAAATCCTTTTGCCTCTAAAAAATTTGTTAATTCTGTTCCAACTCTTGCAACCGAATAATTTAAATCAATTGTCCTGTAATTTCCACTTGCCTCATATTCAAAGTTTTCACTCGGCGTGTAACTTTCACACGTGTGTGTATGATAAATATAAATATCCTTTTTATTATTAAGTTCTATATCTGGATTTAACATTTCTTCTGTAAACTCATAATCACTTTGATTATCAATTTCAACCCCATTATATAAATTCGTATATTTTGCTTTTATATTATTTTGTTCAACTACCTCGGTAATTATATTTTCTTGTATCTCATTAATTTGTTCATTACTTTCTTCTATTTTATTTGTAGCAACTGTATTTTCTTCATCTTTATTAGTATTTATGTTAAAAGTTCCAAAACCTATATTTAAAATGTCCGTTGATGTTTTAGTATTTTTATTATCTTTAGTATTATCGATATATTCTACTAATACAATAGATTTTTTTATACAAAAAGCAATTAACCTGTCTGTTATTTTTATATATTTAAACATTTGTATAACTATATATAACATTAAAATTAGCAGTATAATTTTTACTGCTAATTTTAATAAATCTTTAATATTAATTACTGTAACATTCATATATTTCTCCTAAAATTCAAGTATATAATTATTATATTCTTGAATCTTAAGAAAATGATATTACTATTTTACTTTTTCAACTACCTGTTCTAATGATACGCTATCTTGTTCCCCAGTTTCCATATTTTTTAATGTCAATACCCCATTATTTATTTCATCTTCTCCAATTACAATTACATATGGAATTTTAAGTTTATCTGCATATTTAAATTTTGCCTTAATTTTTTTATTATCAAAATAAATTTCAGTATTAATATTATTTGCTCTTAATGTATTTGCTGTATTAATTGCATATTTTAAATCATCAACCATAGAAACTATTAATACCTGTGAAATTGATTTTTTATCTGTTTTTATTAATCCAATATCATTTAATATAAAGAACAATCTTGTAAGCCCAATAGACATTCCTACTCCTGGTAATTTTTTATCTGTATAAAATCCTGCTAAATTATTATATCTACCACCAGAACAAATGCTTCCTATTTCTTTGTAATCATTTAGTATTGTTTCATAAACAGTTCCTGTATAATAATCTAATCCTCTTGCAATACTTAAATCAATTTCAAAACATTTTTCCTCAACATTAAATAATCTTATATATTTAATAACATCCTTTAATTCGTTTAATCCGCTTCTAAACAATTCATTATCAATATTAAGATTTTCTAATTGTTCTATTTTTTCATCATTAGTTCCTTTAATATTAATGAATTCCATTATATTGTTTATACTGTTTTTCTCAATACCAAAATCTTCTAATATTTCAATTACAGTCTCTATTCCTATTTTCTCAATTTTGTCTATTGTTCTCATTACATCTGCTGATTTTTCCATTATATTATTATACTCAAATAATCCATTCAATAGTTTTCTATTATTAATGTGTATCGTATAATTTTCTAATCCTAGCTCTTTAAAAGTTTCATTCATAATTGCAGGTATCTCTGCATCATTTATAATATTTAATTCTCCATCTCCAATTACATCTATATCACATTGATAAAATTCTCTAAATCTTCCTCTTTGTGCGCGTTCTCCTCTATATACTTTACCAATTTGATATCTTCTAAATGGAAAAGATAGTTCGTTATACTTAGCTGCAACATATTTAGCAAGTGGAACAGTTAAATCAAATCTTAAAGTTAAATTACTATCTCCTTTATTAAAAGAATATACCTGTTTTTCTGTTTCTCCTCCAGCCTTAGCAAGTAATACTTCTGACATTTCTATCACTGGTGTATCTATTGGTAAAAACCCAAATTTTTCATATGTTTTTTGTATTTTTTCTTTCATTTGATTAAACAATACTTGTTCATTAGGAAGTAATTCCATAAATCCAGGTAATGTTCTTGGTTCAATTATATTCATATTTTTCTCCTTTTTAATATCTTTTTGGTTTTAATTCTAAATAAATCGGAATTTCCTCTTTAATCATTGTAGATTTTCCGATGTCCAGGATATACTATGGTTTCTTTTGGTAATATCATTAATTTTTTTGTTATTGAATTTATTATATCTTCAAAATTTCCTGTTGGTAAATCTGTTCTACCCCATGATCCTCTAAATAAAGTATCTCCTGTAAATACTAATTTTTCTTTTTCGCTATAAATACATATTCCTCCAGCAGTATGTCCTGGTGTATGAATAATTTTAAATTCTAAATCTCCCAAATGAATTAAATCTCCATCATCAAGTCTTGCATCATCATCTATTATTATATTTTGCATTCCTATATAATCTGTTAAACTAATATCAGGATTTTTTAATCCCTCTTCATCATTTCTATGAATTAAAATTTTTCCTCCAAATTTTTCCTTTATCTCTAATACTGCTCCAATATGATCTCCATGGCAATGTGTTAAAATAATATATTTAAGGTCTGCCTTTATTGCCTTTAACATTTCTTCTATTTTTTCTGGTTTTCCTCCCGGATCAACTACCATTGTTTCATTTGTTCTTTCATCTTTAATTATATAGCAATTTGTTTCATCAAATATGCCACCCTGTACTTTAATTCTTTTTAATATCATTTGTTACCCTCTTTTGTTTTTATATTTTACGTCTAACTTCAAATACGCTATCTACTTTTCTTATAGCTTTAAACACTAAATTTAATTGTTCAACATCATGAACCTCTATTATAATATCTATTGTAGCAATTCTATCTCTATTAGTTTTTGTATTTACACCCATAATATTAATTTTTAATCCTGTTATTTCTTTTACAATATCAGAAAGCAATCCTGTTCTGTCATTTGATAAAATTTCAACATTTACATCATATGTTGATTTTACTGGATCTGTATACCAACTAACATCTATTATTCTTTCTTTATCTTCTAAAAGTTCTTGAATATTTACACAATCTGTTCTATGTACAGATACCCCTCTGCCTTTTGTTATATATCCTATTATTTCATCGCCAGGTACTGGATTACAACATTTTGAAAATTTAACTAAACAGTTATCTATTCCCTTAACAATTACCCCTGATTTAGGTGCTTTTTTAACAACTGTTTTACGATTAGTTAATTCTTGTAAGGTTTTTTCTATTGTTTCTTCTTGATGCTCTTTTTTATATTCTTCTAATAATCTTGTAAGAATTTTATTAGGCGAAATAGCTCCAAATCCAATGTTTGCAAACATATCATCTTGAGTTTGATAATTGTATCTTTTTAATACAACATCTATCCATTCTGATTTAAATAAATCACTATGATTCATTCCAATTCTTTTTATTTCTTTATCAAGTGTTTCTTTTCCTCTTACAATATTTTCTTCGCGTTCTGTCTTTTTAAACCATTGCTGTATTTTAGTTTTCGCACTTGAACTTTTTACAAATTTAAGCCAATCCCTACTTGGACCTTTAGGAGTATCAGATGTTATTATTTCTATAATGTCGCCACTTTTTAGTTGAGTAATAATAGGCATCATCTTACTATTTATTTTACATCCAATCATTTTATGTCCAACCTCTGCATGTATTGCGTAAGCATAATCTATTGGAGTTGAACCAGCAGGTAAAACTTTTATTTCTGCTTTAGGTGTAAATACATATACTTCATCTTCAAACAACTCAGTTTTTAAAGTTTTTAAAAATTCTTCTGGATCCTGCATGTCTTTTTGCCATTCCAATGTTTCTCTAAGCCATGCTAATTTATCTTCTGTAACAATTACATTTGATTTTTTTACTTTGTTTGCTTCTTTATAAGCCCAATGTGCTGCAATACCAAATTCAGCAATTCTATGCATTTCCCATGTACGAACTTGTACTTCAAAAGGAGTACCGTTTGGTCCTAATAAAGTTGTATGAATTGACTGATACATATTTGGTTTTGGAACAGCAATATAGTCTTTAAATCTTCCAGGCATAGGACTATATAATTCGTGAACAACTCCGTAATGCAGCATAACAATCTTTTACAGAATTTACAATTATTCTTAATGCAAATAAATCATATACTTGATCTAAAGTTATATTATCCCTTTTCATTTTTCTATATATACTATATAAATGTTTTGCTCTGCCGAGTTAATTCAGCTTTTATATTTTCTTTTTTTAATTTAGCATTTATTTCTTTCATTATTTTATCTATAAATTCTAAACGCTCTTCTCTCTTTTTTTCTATTCCCAAAACTAATTCTCTGTATTCTTCAGGATATAAATATCTAAAAGCCAAATCTTCCAATTCCCATTTTAAAGAATAAATACCAAGTCTATTTGCAAGTGGAGCATATAAATCCATTGTTTCTTTTGCATTTGCAATTTGTCTATCTCTTTTTAAATAGCTTAAAGTTCTCATATTATGAAGTCTATCTGCAAGCTTTATTAAAATAACACGAATATCTTTTCCCATAGCTAAAAACATTTTTCTATAATTTTCAACTTGTTGTTCTTCTACAGTAGTATATTGCAATTTACTAAGTTTTGTAACTCCAGCTACCATTTCTGCTATTTCTTCACCAAATTCGTTTATTATATCTTGACTTGTAACTGCAGTATCTTCTACAACATCATGCAATAAAGCAGCACAAATTGTACTATCATCCATTTCTAAATCTGCTAAAATATATGCAACCTCTAATGGATGACAAATATATTTTTCTCCAGATAATCTACATTGTTCATTATGATTTTTATTGGCATATTCATACGCTTTAAGAATTAATTTTTCATTTGCCTTTGGTCTATTTTGCTTTACACGTTTAATAATATCTTTTATAGTTGTGCATTCTTCTTGCATTTTTGCACTCTCCTTTAATAATTTACTGATTTCATAATATCTTTTATATTTATTTGAATATTTTTTTCTCCTGCATAAACATTTAGTTCTATACTACCTACAATATCAATTTTATCTCCCAAATGGTATTCTTCTGATAAATAACCTAAATTAAATCCAATCGCATTTATAATATTATTATCATCCTTTAATGTTAATTTTAAATGTTTACCTTCTGATAAAGACCTAATTGAATCTATTTTTAAATTTTTAAATAAAAACAATGGCATTTTATTTTTTACACCAAAAGGTTCGAGTTTTTCTAATTCATTTATTATATCTTCCGAAAAATCCTTAATTGAAAGTATATCATCAATTTTTATTACCTGAGTAATTTGTTTTACTTCTTGACTTTCAGCAATTTTTTCGAAATTATTTTTAAACTCTTGATACATTTCTTTTTTTAAAGAAAGTCCAACTGCCATTTCATGTCCACCATATTTTTCTAAAAACATATTTGTTTTAACTAATGCATCGTGTAAATCAAATCCAGCTATACTTCTTCCAGAGCCTTTTCCTTCATCACCTTCAAAACTTATTAAAATTGTTGGCTTATAGAATTTTTCTGTTAATTTTGATGCAACTATACCAATAACACCATGATGCCAATTTTCACCAGATAAAACAATGGCATTTAAATTTTGTATGTCATATTTTTCTAATTCATGTAATGCTTCTTCAAAAATTTCTTTTTCTGTAATTTGTCTTTGAATATTATAACTATTTAATTCATCTGTTATTTTAATTACATCATCTAAATTATCTGTTAGAAATAGTTTAACAGCGTCTTCTTGATGTCCCATTCTTCCACACGCATTTATTCTAGGAGCCACACCAAATGAAACTGTATTTGAATCTATTTTTTTATAACCAGATTCTAATATTATTTGTCTTAAACCTAAATTTTTAGTTTGCTTTATTAACTTTAATCCTAATTTTGCAATAACTCTATTTTCATCTATTAATGGAACTATATCCGAAATTGTTCCAACACATACAATATCAAGATATTTTAAATATTCCTTTGCATCTAAATTTAAACTAATCGAAATTGCTTGTATTAATTTAAAAACAACTCCACAACCAGCTAATTCTCTAAATGGATATTCATTATCTTTTCTTTTGGCATCTATAACCGCATAAGCATTTGGCAGTGTATCCAAAGCTTCGTGGTGATCTGTTATAATTGTTTCTATTCCCAATTTGTTTGCATATTCTACTTCATCTATACTAGAAATACCACAATCTACAGTAATCATAAGCGAATATTTATCCTTTATTGTTGTCTCAATAGCAGTTTTATTTAATCCATACCCATCTTTTAATCTGTTTGGTATATACCAATCTGTTTCTAATCCTCTTTCTTTTAAAAACTTTTTTAGTACTGTTGTACTAGTTATTCCATCAACATCGTAATCACCATAAATAATTACTTTTTCTTTATTATTAATTGCCATTATAATTCTCTCTACCGCTTTTGACATATCAGGCAATAAAAACGGATCATAAAAATCATTCCTTGTTGGATTTAAAAAAGTTTCTATTTTATTTTCATCCACTATACCTCTATTTAACAAAATTTTTGATAATAAATTAGATATATTGAATTTATTCGATATTTTCTCTATCTTTGTTTCATCAATATCATAAAATTCCCATTTTTTATTCATACTTTCTCCTAAAAATAAACATTTGTATAATTATATATCTTTTTTCACTTTTTTAAAAGGGATTTTATATTTTTCTTAATTTATTTTTGTAGGTTAGTCAATGATGTG
>DCHW01000062.1 GCA_002314935.1 Clostridiales bacterium UBA1742
ATATCTATTTTAAACCTATAATATATACAGAAATGTCAAAAATATGTTAAAATAATAATTGGTGATAATATGGAACAGGAATATATTCTTAGGGATGCAAAGTCATTTGAACCAAAACATATTTTTGAATGTGGACAGTGTTTTAGATGGGATAAAGAGATTGATGAAAGCTATACTGGAATTTTTGGAAATAACGTAATTAACGTAAAGAAAAAAGGAACAGATGTTGTTTTTAAGGGGATATGTGATGGCGATATTGCTACAATTTGCACAGAATATTTTGATTTAAATACTGATTATGAAAAAATAAAAAATGATTTATCTAAAATAGATGATAATCTAAAACAAAGTATTGAATATGGAAAGGGTATAAGAATACTAAATCAAGATTTATGGGAAACTTTAATATCATTTATAATCTCAGCTAATAATAATATTCCAAGAATTAAGGGAATTATAGAAAGAATATCTAAAAAATATGGAAAAAAAATAGTTTATAATAATAGAGAATTTTATTCTTTTCCAACACCTGAAGAATTATCAAATGCAAGTGTAGAAGATTTAAGAAAGTTAGGGTTAGGATTTAGAGATAAACGAGTATATGAAACAACGAAAATTATAGTAGAAAATAAAAACCAATTAAGTTATTTACAGAAAGAACAGAATATAGAAACTTTAAGGGAAGAATTATTAAAATTTCCCGGAGTTGGACCTAAAGTTGCTGATTGCATTATGCTATTTTCTTTAAAAAAGCTAGAGGTATTTCCAATAGATGTTTGGGTTAGAAGAGTAATGAATGATTTATATATAAAAAATGAAAATGAAGAAAAAGTAAGTAAATTAGAAATAACAAATTTAGCAAAAGAAAAATATGGAAATTTAGCAGGTATTGCACAACAATATTTATTTTATTGGAGGAGAGAAGCTTAAAACAATGAGTATGCAATTTATATATGGTAGAGCAGGAACTGGTAAAACAGAATATTGCTTAACTAAAATAAAACAATATATAAGTGAATATAGTTTAGATACAAAATTTTTTGTTATTGTTCCAGAGCAATTTTCATATTCAATAGAGAAAAAACTTTTAGAAATTTTGGGAACAGGTAGTTCGGTTAATGCAGAAGTAATAAATTTTAAAAGAATTGCAGATAGAGTATTTAAAGAAGTAGGTGGAGCAATAAACACTAATTTATCTAAAGTGGGCAAAGCAATGCTTTTAAATAATATTTTGGATACAAATAGTACTGTTTATTTAAGTAAATCAAATGAAAATGTTGATTTACTTTTACGCACAATAACAGAACTAAAAAAACATAATATAACAACTAAAATATTATCAGAACAAATAGATAAAACTGAAGATGTTTTATTAAAAACAAAATTAGAAGACATTTATAAAATATATAATTCATATGAAGAAAAAATAAAAGATAATTTCATAGATGAAGAAGATAAATTAACTTTATTATCTAAAAAATTAGATGAAAGTAATATGTTTGAAAATTCTTATGTTTTTATAGATGAATTTTCTGGATTTACATCACAAGAATACAGTATAATTGAAAAAATAATGTCAAAAGCAACTAAAGTGTATATTACAGTTTGTACAAATAATTTAGAAGATCCGTTAAATCCAGATACAGATATATTTTATACCAATAAAAAAACAGTAAAAAAATTAATAACATGTGCAGAAAACCAAGAAATAAAAATAGAAAAGCCGATAAATTTAGAAACAAAGTATAGATTTAAAAATGAAGAATTAAAATTTTTAGAAGAAAATATTTATGGAATACCATATAAGGTTTATGATAATAAAATTAAAAATATAAATTTAAATTTATATTCAAATCCTTATGAAGAAATAGAAAATATAGCAAAAACAATTGTTGAATTAGTAAAATTAGGAAGAAGATATAGAAATATTGCAATTATTACGCAAAACTTGGAAGAATATTCTTCTATAGCAAAAGTATTGTTTGAAAAATATAATATTCCTATATATATAGATGAAAAAGGTCAATTAAGTAAAAAAATTTTAATTAAATATGTATTATCAATATTAGATATTTTTGCAAAAAATTGGTCAAATGAAGCGGTATGGACATATATAAAAACAGGATTTTTAGAAATAGAAAAACAGGATATTTATTTATTAGAAAATTATTGTAAAAAATGGGGAATAAAAAGAAACAAATGGTATCAAGGAGATTTTAAATATGAAAGCCAAGAAATAGATATTGATAAAATAAACAACTTAAGAAAAATAATTGTTGAACCTTTGAGAGAATTACAAATAAAAATAAATAAAAATAAAACAGCTAAAGAAATAACACAAACGATATATGAATTTTTAGAACAAAATAAAATAAAAGAAAAATTAAATGAAAAAATTAAATATTTAGAAAATATAAATCAAAAACAATTAGCAAATGAATATATAGCAAGTTGGGATTCTCTTATGAATGTTTTGGATGAGCTAGTATTAGTATTTAATAATGACAAAATGTCTTTTGAAAACTATAGAAAAACACTAAAGAGAGGATTAGAAATTGAAAATATAGGTACAATTCCTCAGGGAATGGATCAGGTAATGTTTGGAAATATAGAGCGTTCAAGAACACACAAAGTAAAAACAATGTTTATTGTGGGAGTGAATGATGGAGTTTTTCCAGCTATAAATAAAGATGAAGGATTTTTAAATGATGATGATAGAAATGTTTTAAAGACAAATGGAATAGAAATGGCAAATGGAACATTAGAAAATATTTACGAAGATGAGTTTAATACTTATAAAGCATTTTCTACTGCAGAAGAAGAAATCTATTTATCATATGTTTCGAGTAACAAAGATGGAAAAGCAAAAAGACCATCAATTTTAATAAATAGAATTAAAAAAATATTTCCTAAAATATATGAAAATTCTGAAATAAAAACAATAATAACAAATAAACAAGCTACTTTTGGAGAATTATTAATACATCTAAGAAATAAAAAAAATGGTGATGAAATTGATGAAATATGGGATGAAATTTATGATTGGTATATTTCAAAACCGGAGTGGAAGGAAAAGATAGATAAAGCTTGTAAAGGTTTTTCTTATACAAATGAAACAGAGGTTATTAGCAAAGAAAATATAGAAAAATTATATGGAGAAACGTTAAAAACTAGTGTTTCCAGATTAGAACAATATAAAAGATGTCCATTTTCATTTTATTTAAAATATGGACTAAATTTAAAACAAGAAGAGGAATATGCTATAAAATCTATTGATACAGGATCTTTTATGCATGATGTTATAGATACTTTTTTTAGTAAAATAAAAAATGTAAAAGGTTTGAATGAAAAAGAAATTTTAGATATTGTAAACGAAATAATAAATGATAAACTAAATTTAAATAAAAATCATATTTTTTCAAGTAGTCCTAAATTTATAGCATTAACTAATAGATTAAAAAAGGTTATTGTTCAGTCTATAACTTACATAGTAGAACAAATAAAAAATAGTAGTTTTGAACAAGAAGGCCATGAAGTAGAGTTTTCAAGAAAAATTGATAACGTACAAATAACAGGAAAAATTGATAGAATTGACAGTGTTACAACAGAAAATGGAAAATATATTAGAATAATAGATTATAAATCTTCAACTAAAGATATAAATCTAAATGAATTTTTAGCAGGGACTCAAATACAGCTAATAACATATATAGATTCTATAACAGATAATAATGATTGGAAACCAGCTGGAATATTATATTTTAATTTAATTGATCCAATAATAAAGGCAAGTAAAAATCTTTCTGATGAAGAAATTAAAGAAGAAATAAAAAAGAATTTTAAAATGAAGGGTATGGTATTGGCTGATGTTAATGTAATAAGGCTAATGGACAAATCTTTAGAAAAAGGATATTCAAAAGTAATACCTGTTTATATGGGAAAAGATGGTCAGATTAGTGAATCTAATTCTAATACAGTTACAAAAGAAGAATTTAATGCTCTAGAAAAAACAGCAAGAAGGTTAATAAAGAAAATATCAAAAGATATTTTAAATGGAAAAATAGATATAAAGCCTATATATAATAAAAAAAATAAAACAAGTAGTTGCAAATTTTGTGAATATAAAACAATATGTAAATTTAATGCAAAAATCAATAATTATGAATATATAGAAAATAGAAAAAAAGAACAAATACTAGAAGAAATTAGGGAGGAAAAATAATGATAGGTTTTTATGCAGGATCATTTGATCCGTTTACAAATGGACATTTAGCAATAGTAAAAAAATCAGCAAAATGCTTCGATAAGGTAGTAATAGGAATTGGATATAATTCAGAGAAAAAAGCTAGAATTGATAAAACTAAAATGAAGGAAGCCATAGAAAAAACTATAAAACATGAAATGTTAGACAATGTTGATGTGGTTTTGTATGAAGGATTGACTGTAGATAAAGCTAAAGAGTTAAAGGCGGATATTTTAATAAGAGGATTAAGAAATGGAACTGATTACGAATACGAAGAAAATATATCTGCAGTAAATGAAAAAATTGCTGGAATAGACACATGTTATTTTAGGGCAGGAGAATTAGGATATTTATCATCTAGTATAGTTATGGAATTATTTGAAAATGACAAATTAATTGATAATTTAGTTCCAAAAGCTGTTTTAGAATTGTTAAACTCATTAAAATAATTCAATAGGAGGTTATTATGGTAATTGGAGTAACAGGTAATTCTGGAAGCGGTAAAACGTTATTTAGCAGAAAACTAGCAGATGAGCTAGAAGCAAAGCTAATAGATGCAGATGATGTTGTAAAGGAATTATCAAAACCTGGTCAAGAATACTATACTCAAATAGTAAATGAATTTGGTAAAGAATATGTTCTAGAAAATGGAGAATTAGACAGAAAAAAAATAGCATGTAAAATTTTTAATGATTTAAATGCACGAGATAAAATAAATAAAATTACATTTAAATATATTGTAGAAGAAATAAAAAATGAAGTAGAAACAGAGGAAAGCATAACAATAATAGATGCACCTTTATTAATAGAAAGTGGATTAAATAAAATTTGTGATATAGTAATAGGAATAGTAGCAAGTAAAAAAACAAAAATTAAAAGAATTTGTTTAAGGGATGAAATAGATGAAAAATTAGCTAAGCAAAGAATAGATTGTCAACCAAAATGCAAATACTATGAACTAAATTCAGACTACATAATAAAAAATGATGGTAATAATTTAGAATTACAAGTTGAAAAATTAGTTAAAATAATAAAGGGGAGAATAAATGATTAGAACATGGGAAGAACTTGAAGAACAATGTAGTAAATGTACAAAATGCAATTTGTGTAATACAAGAAATAATGTGGTTATTGGAACAGGGAGTAAAAGTGCAAAAATTATGTTTATAGGAGAAGGCCCTGGTGCTGATGAAGATGCACAAGGAATACCTTTTGTTGGTAAAGCAGGACAATTAATGAATAAAGCTTTTGAAGGAATTGGAATTAGAAGGGAAGAAGTATATATTGCAAATATTGTTAAATGTAGGCCACCAAACAATAGAAATCCGGAAGATGAAGAAGCTATTAAATGTAAAGAATTTTTAGATAGTCAAATAGAATTAATAAATCCAGAAATTATAGTACTACTAGGAAACGTTGCCTTAAAAAATATTTTAGGAAAAGAATATGGAATAACATCAAGTAGAGGAAAAATAATAGAAAAGGATAAAATTAAATATGTACCAACATTTCATCCAGCTGCTTTACTTAGAGATGAAAATAAAAAAATTTTATTTTGGAAGGATCTAAAAAAGGTAAGCCAAATGATGTAAAAAGTTGATATGAATGAATTTTAAAAATCATTTATATCAACTTTATTTTTATTATATCCAAATAATTTTTTTATTTTTTTGGCAAAAGTGTATGTAAACGAAATAAAAGACTTTGATTCTTCTATAAGTACAAGAGATGTTTCTTTTGGCTCAAATAAATTTATATCACCATATGTTTTTATATAAGTTCTTTTTTTATCTAATTCCTCCATTATATAGCGATAAAAATCGTTATAATATGTGTATTCGTCAGAATATCCCATTACGTTTTTAAAGTTATAAAATTTTTGTGTAAATTCCTTTATATCTTCAAGGTTTCTTATTGAATTAAATTCACTAAGAAAACATTTTTTTATTATTAAATTTTGAGTTTTAAAAAATAAATTATATATATCCTTCTTTTTAGAAAGAATTAATGAATTTAATAATTTAATACTACTAACTTTATTAGCATATTTTAATTCGGTTACGTAATAATTTAAATCGTTTTCAAAAGTTAAAAGTTTGTCTAAATTTTTAGAAATAATGTAATATGTTTTTTTATCAGACTTTGCAATAAAGGTATTTTTAAATACATTATTACTATTTAAAGTACTGTTATATAGAGGGTATGTTCCAGTAAAATATGCCATTTGATTAACTAAAGAACATTCAAGAGGGTAATAATTTGGGCTTATTGTTTTTAAAGAAATATTAAAATATATTTCTTCTGTTTCATTTTGCATATTTGCCTCAGAGGTCATAAGCTGCACAGCAGCTTCATTTAATCCAAGTCCTAAGTTTGAATTACCATTATAAAGCCCCATTTTAACAAGCTCGTTATTTTCATTTTTTATTTCTTGAATATAATGTATACATTCATGTACTGCCAAAGAAGCCATAAAATTTAAGTTGGTTTCTTTATTAAAATAAATAGAATTATTTTTATAAAAATATTTTGCACAAGCAGAATCGTCTTTTTGCATTTTTGCAATATACATATCTATTCTTGATAAAGATGAAAAAAGAGCACTTCTATTTAAATTGTGTTCAGGAAATGCCAGACACAATTTACTTGCAATATTTGCTGCTATGGTATTAACTTTAATGGTATCAAGCTTAGAAATTACTGTAATACCTTCTTTTTTTAATACAGAGTCTATACTCATTTATAATACCCCTTATATCATTAGTATACAAATATTATACAGTATAAATAGTAAAAAAATATTTCAAATATATTAAACTTATATTACAAAATTGTTACAAAATAATTATCATGTATATTGAAAAAAAATATATTTATTGGTAGAATAAATAATATAATAAATTTAAAGAATTTATAAAATAGTAACAAAATTTGGATAAAAATAATATAAAAATATAAGGGAGAAAATATGTATAATAGAACTGAAACAAGAAAAATAAAAGTAGGTAATGTTATAATAGGGGGATCTAAGGAAGTTATAATACAATCTATGACCAACACAAAAACTAAAGATATTGCATCTACTGTTAATCAAATTTTAAAATTAGAAAATGCTGGTTGTCAAATAATTAGAGTAGCATGTTTAGATTTAGAAGATGCAAAAGCAATTAAAGAAATAAAAAAACAAATAAATATTCCAATTGTTTCTGATATACATTTTGATTATAAAATTGCCTTAGAAGCAGCAAAGGCTGGAGTGGATAAAATAAGAATTAATCCTGGAAATATAGGATCAAAAGATAGAGTAAAGCAAGTTGTAGATGCATGTAAAGAAAAAAATATTCCAATAAGAATAGGGGTAAATAGCGGATCTTTACCAAAAGATATATTAGAAAGAGATGGAAAGCCAACTGCAAAAGGTATGGTAGAAAGTGGATTAAGGCATATTAGAATATTAGAGGATTTAGAGTTCTTTGATATTGCACTTTCATTAAAGGCTTCATCTTTAGATTTGTGTGTAGAAAGTTATAGAGAAGCAGCAAATGAAATTAATTACCCATTGCATCTTGGGGTAACACATGCTGGAACTGAATTTAGTGGAACAGTAAGCTCAAGTATTGGACTTGGAATATTACTTAAAGAAGGTATTGGAAATACAATAAGAGTATCTCTTTCTGCAGATCCAGTTAAGGAAATAAAAGTTGCAAAAGAAATTTTAAAGGATTGTAATTTATATCAAAAATCACCGACATTAATTGCATGTCCAACATGTGGAAGAATACAATATGACTTAATTCCAATTGCAAATGAAATAGAAGATTTTTTACAAAACATAGAATCTAATATAACTGTTGCTGTAATGGGGTGTGGAGTAAATGGGCCAAACGAAGCAAAACATGCTGATATTGGAATTGCAGGAGGAATAAAAGAAGGATTATTATTTAAAAAGGGAGAAATAATAAAAAAGGTTCCACAGGAAGATATAGTAAAAGTTTTAAAAGAAGAAATTTTAAAAATGATATAAAGGTAGCCATAAAAGGAGTTAAATATGGAAGTTATATTAGGTAAAACAGCAGGCTTTTGTTTTGGAGTAGCAAATGCGGTTAATAAAACAAAAAAGATTTTAGAAACAAATAAAGTATGTTGCCTAGGAGAATTAGTTCATAATCATGAAGTATCAGAAGAGCTTATGAAATACGGTTTAGAATTTATTGATAAAATTGAACAAGCTACAAAACCTGTGATAATACGTTCACATGGAGAGCCAATTTCTACATATAAAATTGCAGAAGAAAACGGCATTGAAACAATAGATTTAACATGTCCAAAGGTTCTAAAAACACATGAGATTGCAAGAAAATATTCAGAAAAAAATTATTATATATTTTTAGTTGGACAAATTACACATCCCGAAACTATAGCAACAAAAAGCTATTGTGGGAAACAATGCACAATAGTAGAATACCTAGAAGATGTGAATAATGCATTAGAAAATCTTAATAAATCACGGATTAAAAAATTTATTAATTATGTCTCAAACAACATATAGTTTAGAAAAATTTGAAAAAATAGTTAATTGTGTAAAAAATAATATAAATGAATTAAATTTAGTTGTAGAAAATACAATTTGTAATGCGACTAAATTAAGACAAGAAGAAACAATAGGATTATCTAAAATAGTAGATTTGATGATAATTATTGGTGGAAAACATAGTTCCAATACTTTGAAATTATATGAAATTTCAAAAAATAATTGTCAACAGGTATTTTTAATTGAAACATATAAAGAATTAGAACATACGGACTTAAAAAAATATGACAAAATTGGAATTATGGCAGGTGCATCAACTCCAAAGAAAAGTATTGATTCAGTTGTTGAACTTTTAAATAATATATGATAAAATAAAATAGATGTATTATTGAAAGGAAACATACTATGAATCAAATTCTTATATCTGAAAAAATATATGTAACTCCAGAATTAAAGAAGAAAAAAAAGATGTTTAAAGTTGAATTTATAGCATCTGTTCTTTTGTTGTGTTCATTAGTGATATATGCAATTTATTCTGAAATAGATAAAAATAAAAGTGAACAAGTATCTCAAGAAATTTTAGCTAATATGGAATTTTCAACACAATTATCTGCAGAAGATGAAAAAGTAATAGTAGTATTATTAAATGAAGCATTAGAAGATAATGAAGAAACAGAAACTGTAACATTAGAAAATCAACAATTAGTTATTCCAGAAGAACAAAAATGTATTGCAAATGATGGCACAGAATATTATACAATAGGAGTAGTAAATATCCCATCAATTGGTGTATATTATCCAATATTGTCAACAACGACAACAGAGCTTTTAAAAATCGCACCATGTAAATTTTGGGGACCAAATCCAAATGAAGTTGGAAATTTGTGTATAGTAGGGCATAATTATAAAAATTCAAAATTTTTTAGTAAGGTTCCAACACTTGAAAATGGAGATATGATAGAAATAACAGATTTATCTGGAACAACTATTACTTATCTTGTATATGATAAATACATAGTTGATCCAGAAAATGTAGCATGTACAAGTCAGAAAACAAAAGGAAAAAAAGAAGTAACTCTAATAACTTGTACAGATGATTGTTCACAAAGATATGTTATAAAAGCTAAAGAAATGTAAAATTAAAATATAAATTTATAAATTGTAGTTGTATGATATGTATCTCCTGCTTTTAAAATAGGAGATACAAATTTTTTTTGATTAATTGCATCTGGTAAAAAACCAGTTTCTAAACAAATTCCACTCCTGTTTTTATAAGAATAGTTGTTTTTTCCTAGGATAGTATTATTTTCTATAAAATTACCAGCATAAAATTGAAGAGCCATACAGTCAGAATAAACTTCCATTGTTCTATTTGTTTTCTCATCACGTAAAACAGCAATTTTTTCTATAGAATTATCTTTTTTATCAATAATAAAAGAATGATCAAATCCACCAGCTAATTGCATTTGTTTATAAGGATTATTTATATCTATACCAATTTGTTTAGATGTTCTAAAATCTAATGGTGTATTTGTTACATCTATAAAATTTCCAGTTGGAATAAGTTCATCATCAATTTCTGCATATTTGTTTGAATTTATATATAAATATTGATTTAAAGCAGTGCCAGAATCATGACCAGACAAATTAAAATAACTATGATTAGTCATGTTTGCTATTGTATCTTTATTTGATGTTCCAGAATATTCAATTTTAACCTCATTTGAGTTAGTTAAAGTATATGTAACCGAAACATTAAAATCACCTGGGAAACCTTGATCTCCATCAGGACTAAAAAGTGAAAATGTAACGGAATTGTTTTCTTCATCAACAGAATAATCCCAATATCTTTCATTATATGGATTAAATCCACTATGCAAATTATTTTTATTCTTTTCGTTTTTATCTAAGTCATAAATTTTTTCATTTAAAGTAAATTGCGCATTACTAATTCGGCTACTATTTCTTCCAACAGTAGAACCAAAATAACAAATATCATTTGAAGAGTATTTGTCTAATGTATCAAATCCAAGAACAACATCATCATAACTTTGAATTTGGTTTGGAAGTAATACAGAAACAAGAATAGCTCCATAATTTGTTAGTTTAATAAACATATTATTTGAATTTGTTAATGTAAAGATTTTTGCAAATTTTCCATTTTCACAATTTCCAAAATCTGAAATTTCAATACTCATAAATAACCTCCTAATTTAAAATACTAATATGAGTATATAGGAATAAACAATAAAAAGCAATATAATTGAAATTAACCAAAATAAAAAACTTTCATAAAATATAAATAGATAAAATATTTTATGGAGGTTTTTTTATGGCAAAAATTTTAGTGTTTAATAATGATAAAGATAGAATGGAAACATACTATAGAAATGAAAATGATGCAATGCCATATAATACAAATAACACTTTAAAAGTTTCTGAGTTTAGAGGCTCAAGTAATTCGCAAACATTATGGACAACGAAAAGAGCAATGCAAAGTTTTAATACAACAAGATTTTTATATGGAAAGCCAATACCAGTAGGGTATGCATTTAAAAGGCCATGGGAAGGTGGACATCGGTAATCAAAGTCAGCATTATGCTGGAGTTGCGTTTGATGTTGGTCAGGTACTTACAGATAGTGAAAGAAATGATATAAGAAATTTAGCAATTTCATCACGGAGTATGGAGCTATGTTGAACCAGCAAATTTAACTCCAACATGGGTACATTTTGATAAAAGATTTGGAAAAGCAGCTTGTGGTACAGCAGGTTATCCACAAATTAAACAAGGAAGTATTAGTACTTATGTATTAATAGCACAGGATGATTTAAATACATTAGGATTTACAACTGGTGGATTAGATGGAATTTTTGGTAGTAAAACAAAAGCGGCAGTTCAAAAATATCAACAAAGTAGAGGATTATCTGTAGATGGAATTATAGGATGTAATACGTGGAGATCACTTCAAGAAGATGTTGTTGGAACTGGAAGAACAAATACAACAATAGATTAAAATAACCCCCTGTCCAAACAATTCGTAGACAGAAGGGAAAAAAGTGGAGTAGATGGGATTACAGAAATGCAAATACCCGCCGATAAAGCACATTATTGCGAAAACAACTAATAGTTTAAAACAAAAATTGGGTAAATATAGGTTTAAAATAGATATG
>DCHW01000004.1 GCA_002314935.1 Clostridiales bacterium UBA1742
CACATCATTGACTAACCTACAGCAAAAGAAAAATTTTCTTTTGCTTTTATTTGCACAAATATAAAATTTATAGTATAATAAAAAAGGTGATTAAAAAGTGGATGTTGAAAAAAAATGGAAAAGCAAATATGCGACAAATTTATTGTTTGATACACCAGCAAAGAAATTAGATTCTTATGCTGAGTATATAGAAGATATTGTTAACTACGCCAAATGGATGGCGAGAAATTCTGGTAAAATAATGGCATATGAACCTGAAAGAGATGAATCTCATATTACTTTAAGATCAGATCATATAAGGCAAGCAGCTAAGGAAGCTAAGAAATTAGCAAAAGGTCTAGGGTTAAATGAGAATTTAGCATACTATGGTATGCTATTACATGATTCAGGTCATTCTTTTTATGCGCACGAAGGTGAGCAAATGCTAAAAATAATTGGAGAATTAAAACATGTAGGATATTATCATCATAATGCTACTGGAGTAGATGTATTGTTAGGAGAAAACACATTAGAAAAAGCAGTTAATGAAATTTTAAGAGAAGAATTGGCAGACAATGAAGAAGCAGAGAGTATAGTGAAACAATTAAAAGAAGAAATTTATTATTTTTTAGATGTTGTTGTATCACATGATGGAGAAGCCACTAAAAAAGATGAAAAAAATTTAAAGCGAAAAAATTATTCAAATATTAGAGAAGCTGTTTTAGATAAAGTAAGAACTGCAAATTCTAAGAACCAATACAAATGTCTAGCTGAAACTCCAGAAGGATATTTAGCCAAAACAGCTGATGTTATTGCGTATATTAGAACAGATTTAAAGGATGCTTTTGAAACTAGAATTGTTACGGATTTTGATGAGGAATATTTAGAAGTTTTAGGAACAATTCTGGCAGATGAAGATAAAAAGGATATAAGTAAAGAAGAAAAAATAAAACTAGCTAAAGATATCATTCATGATATAAAAATAAATAGAATTAGAGAAACTAGTGATGATATTTCAGATGAAAATTCACAAGAAATATTAACAGTTGTTGATTCAATAATTAAGGAAATAAATAAAGCTGGTGTAAATAGCTTATGTATCCCAAAAGAAAATGCAGAGCAGGTAAAAGAAATTTCTACACCACTAATAGAAGAATATGTTAATAATAAAATAGCAGAAAATGGAAATGTTGATCCGAATTATAAAGCATCTTTAGAAAATAAGGTAGAAAGTTTTTTAAAGAAAGAAACTAAAATAAGAAGAGCTGTTGCTGATGAAATTATGACAAGGGTTCAAGAAAAACTAAGAGAGGATTTTATTAAAAATTCAATTGATAAACCAAAAGAAGAAATGGGATTTTCAAAAGAGATGGAAAGAGCTTTTTATCAATTGAAAAAATTGGATTATGGTAAGTATGTTCAGTTTTGTAAACCTGTATATATTAACAAAACAATGCCAAAAGCAGTATATGATCTTATAGAAGATTGTACAAACGAACTTATAAAAACAGGTATTATTAGAGATAAAATGTATGATGAAGCTATAAGAAATAAAATAAAAAACAAAAAAGTTTTAGACTATATGGTTGCTCCTTATCGTGATGAAAAGCAATATGATAAAAAGAAAAGAGAATTAGGAATAAGGAGAATGAGAAATACAGCTTTAAAAAATAGACCTCATAAAATTCAAAAAGCTTCACAAAAATTTAAATCTACTTTTATGAAAAGAAAAATGTGTAAAAATCAAATTGTAAACCAAATTTATAATTTTGCTGATGATCAAACAGAAAGAATCGCATTAGCCTGTGAGGATATTTATGAAGCTATACCAACAACTGTTACAAGTTTAATAAGAAAGGCAACCAAACCAGATTATAAAAAAGACTATTATTTAGAAGAAGAAGAAACTAAAGAAGTAAATAGAGAAAGAAAAAGAATATCAAATTATTTTAAAAATATTGATGCTTCAAATTTAACTAAAGATCAAATACAGGAATATATTGACTCTAGAATTGAAGAGGAAAGAAAAAAAATAGAAGAAAAGCTTGCATATGAAATTGTAATAAAATATATTGGTGGAACTACTGATCGTACAGTAAAACGCTATTTGGTAGAAACAGAACATATTAGTAAAAGAAAATTTAAAAAAGAAAGCAAATTAAATAGTACACCTAATCCAGTAGTTGCAAAACTAAAGGCAAATGTAGAAGATTCAATTTCAAATGAAAAAACAAGATAATGTAATTATAAAAGGAGTTATTATGGACAAAGAGAAAAAAAGAATGTTTGATTCCCTAATGAAATTTTTTGAAGAAAAAGGATATAAAAAAGAAGAATTAGAGGAATTTGCAGAGACAGAAATAAAGCAATCAAAAGTAAAATATCATTCTTTTGAAAAAATAACAGACTTAAAAGATATGTTACAAAAATCCAATGATAAATTTGGAGATAGACCTGCTTTTAAATATAAAACAAATATAAAAGGTGAAATTGCATATATTACATATAAAGATTTTATAAATGATATAAATTCTTTAGGAACAAATTTAATAAATCTTGGATTGAAAGGAAAAAAGATAGCTGTAATAGGGGAAAATAGATACGAATGGGCTGTGGCATACCTTGCAGTTGCTTGTGGCACAGGAATAATTGTGCCTCTAGATAAATCACTTCCTTCAAATGAATTAGAAAGTTTAATAGTTCGTTCTGGAGTGGAAGCAATATTATATTCTGATAAATATAATGATGTAATGCAAGAAATAAAGCGAAGAAATACAAGTGACTTAAGATACTATATTTCAATGGATTTAGAAGAAAGAACAGATGGAGTTTATTCTGAACATGAACTTATCAAAAAAGGTAGAGAATTGATAAAAAAAGGAAATTTTGACTTTATAAATGCTAAGATAAATCCAGATGAAACTAATTTTATGATTTTTACTTCAGGAACAACGGCAATGTCAAAAGCGGTAATGCTATCACATAAAAATATAGTAACTAATTTAATGGATATTGCATCTGTAATAGAAGTAAATGAAAATGATACTTTATTATCTTTTTTACCATTGCATCATACTTTTGAATGTACAGTAGGATTTCTAGAACCTATATATAAAGGTTCATCAATTGCATATTGCGACGGAATAAGACACATTGCTGAAAATATAAAAGAATATAAAATAACTGCAATGATATCTGTACCAGCACTTTATGAAAATATGTATAAAAGAATAATGAAAACCATTGAAAAAAAAGGGAAATTGCAAGAAGTTGAAAAAATGATGAAAGTCACAGGAATGCTATCTAAAGTAGGTGTTGATGTTAGAAAAAAATTGTTTAAGGAAATTCATGATTCATTAGGCGGAAAGCTAAGATTAATGGTTAATGGAGCAGCTGCTTTAAACGAAGAAGTAGAACGTGGATTTAATAATTTAGGAATTAAAATAGTGCAAGGATATGGATTGACAGAGACATCTCCTGTTATAGCTGCAGGGACAGATTTTGATACAAAAATTGGAACAGTTGGAAAAGTGTTTCCAAGTGTAAAGGTAAAAATTGTAGATAAAGATAAAAAAGGTGTTGGAGAAATATGGGTTAAAGGACCTAGTATAATGAACGGATATTACCAAAACCAAGAAGCTAATAAAGAAGTTTTTGAAAAAGGTTGGTTTAAAACTGGAGATTTGGGCTATATAGATAAAAAAGGATTTTTGTTTTTAAAAGGAAGAAAGAAAAGTGTAATTGTATTACAAAATGGAAAAAATATTTATCCTGAAGAAATTGAGAGTGTAATAAACAGAATAGAAGGTGTAAAAGAATCTTTTGTTTATGGAAAGCAAGATTCTGAAGATGAAAATGATTTAAAACTATGTGTTAAAATAGTATATAATCCAGATTTAATAAAAGAAATATACAATATTGAAGATGAAGAAAAAACTAAAGAAGTTCTGTGGGATAAAATAAAGGAGCTTAATAAAACAATGCCGCCATATAAGTATATAAAAGAATTAATGATCACTCAAGAAGAACTAATAAAGACAACTACGCTTAAAATAAAAAGACATGAAGAAATGAAAAAAATTAAAAATTAAAAATAAAGTATTGACGTTTGTAACAATTTTGTAATAAAATTGTAATGAAAAAGTTTTGATTATTCCTATTGTAGTTTTATGCATAAAAATGTATAATAGATATAACGAAAGTACATAGGACAAAGGAGGGGAGTTTACGATGCTATTTTTTCATAAGCCAGGCATAGTAAACGTAAAAATGATAATTACAGAAGAAAAAATTTTATCAAATATTGACAAGGTTCAAAAAATGATAAATCCAAACAGTAAAAAACAAATAATTGAATTAGAAGAAGATGCTTATTTTAAAGATTTAATCGATTCTATTAAAACATATTTAACAGAGTATCCAAAAAAGAAAAATTTTCCATCTAGTGTATATAAAGCAGCATATTCTTTGGTAGAATATGCTACAAATCAATTTGAAGAAAATACAAAGCAGATAGAAACATTAATTAGACAAAGAGAAAATAATATAGCAAAAGCTGGAGAACTTAAAGAAGTATTTAATACAGTACAAACTAAAGAAAAAGACTGGAAAGCTAAAATAAAGCAAATAAGTAATGTTGTTTCTGAAGATATAGTACAAGCGCTAATCATTGTTGCAAAAGGAAAAGCTAAAAAAGCTGAAAGCTATGATGATGCTGTTAAATTAATTAAAGCTAGAGTAAGCAATTTAGAGTCAAATTTACATATAGAAATTGATATGGAAAGAATTGAAGATAGATCAAAAGCATTAAGTTATATTGGAATAGAAATAGCTGATGCACTTAAAGGAATTCCAGTACCAGTTGAAAAAGAAGAAGTAGTTGAAAAACAAGAAGCAATTGAAGAATCATATATTGAACAAACAAGATTTGAGGTAAAACCTTCATTATGGCAAAGAATTAAAAATAGCAAACTTGTTAGAACAATTTCAATGATTACTAAAATTAGAGTCGTTCTTGATACACCAGCACTTCCAGAAGGTAGAGGAAATAATAATTAAGGATTAAAAATATAAACTAAAAAAATATTTACAATTGACTTGTAAATATTTTTTTTTTAATATAATATATACATAATAGAAAACGGAGGAAATATTATGAGCAAATATGATGAAAAATATTTAGATTTAGTTGAAAAAATTTTAAATGAAGGATATTATGACCAAAACAGAACAGGAATTGCTACATATAAATTGCCACACCAAATTTTACAATTTAATTTAGAAGAAGAATTTCCAATATTAACTACAAAATTTGTTGCATTTAAAGCGGCAGTTAAAGAATTATTATGGATTTTTCAAAAACAATCTAATAAAATAAGCGATTTACATGATGAAAATGTACATATTTGGGATGAATGGGAAATGGAAGATGGAACAATAGGTACATCTTATGGATGGATTGTAAAAGAATTTAATCAAGTAGATAAATTAATAGATAGTTTAAAAAACAATCCACAAAACAGAAGAATGGTTATCAATTTATGGCAAATACCATATTTAGATACAGGCGCTTTATATCCATGTGTATTTAATAGCTGTTGGGATGTAACAGATGGAAAATTAAATTGTATGTTAACTATTAGATCAAATGATATACCACTTGGACATCCTTTTAATGTTACTCAATATGCTGTATTTATTCATTTATTAGCACAAGTAACTAATTTAAAACCTGGATTACTTACAGTATGTATAAGTAATGCACATATTTACGAAAACCAAGTAGAAGGAATGAAAGAGCAATTATCTAGAAGAAATCAAGCATATCCAGCTCCAAAACTTTGGATTAATCCAGAAATTAAAGATTTTTATGATTTTAAACCAGAAGATATCGAACTAATTGATTATAAACATCTTGGAAAAATAAAGATGGATGTAGCTGTATAAAATATAATTTAGGAGGAAATTATGTTATCAATAATAGTTGCAATAGCAAATGAAAATGTAATAGGGAAAGATAATAAATTAATTTGGCATTTGCCAGAAGATTTAAAAAGATTTAAAAAAATAACAACAGGAAAAAATATAATAATGGGAAGAAAAACATTTGAATCACTCGGAAGAGTTTTACCTAATAGAAAACACATTATTTTATGTAATGATATGAATATGGACATAGATAACGAAAATGTAGAAGTTTTAGATGATATTTCAAAACTAGATAAATATATAAATTCAAATGAAGAAAATTTTGTAATAGGTGGTGCAACAATATATAAGCTTTTAATGCCATATGCAAATAAAATGTATATTACAAAAATAAATCAAAGCTTTGAAGGAGATGTATATTTCCCAGAAATAAAACTAGATGAATGGGAAACTCTAACAACAGAAAAAGGTTTAAAAAATGAAGAAAATCCATTTGATTATGAATACATAACATATATTAGAAAATAATTTGAATAAAAAGTAAAAAAATATATAAAAAGTATTGACATGTTGGTAAAAATAATTTATAATAAATTTCGCGTTGAACAAAATGCTCCCTTAGCTCAGTTGGTCAGAGCAACCGGCTCATAACCGGTGGGTCCAAGGTTCGAATCCTTGAGGGAGCACCAACGCTAAATTTTTTATACATGGGTAGGTGGCCGAGTGGTTAAAGGCGGCAGACTGTAAATCTGTTCTCATACGAGTACGATGGTTCGAATCCATCCCTGCCCACCAAAGCGAGTTTTCGTCGAACTCTTTCAAAGTATTACAAATACAAGAGTTTAAGAAAACAAAGAATATGAATCGATTTATCGGTTCATTTTTTTTGTTCTCTTATATTTTTATCAGGAAATATTAAAAAATTGCTTTTTATAGGAAAATATTGTATAATGTGTATCGATAGGAGGATTTAAATATGAAAAATAATGAAGAATATTTAAATGAAGAAAAATATCAAAAAGCAAATAAAAAAGTTAAAAGAACAGGAACAATTTTATTATGTTTAGGTGTATTAATGTTTATAGGAGGATTAACTATTGCTATACTAGCTCAAACAAAATGGCATAATAATAAGATTTCTGCTATATGTGCTCCATGTGCTGTTTTTGGAGTTGCTTTTATTGGATTTGGTGGACAAGCAAAATTATTAGGAAATGCAAGAAATATCCAAGCATATATGACTCAACAAGGAATGCCAATAGTTCAAGAGGAAATGGAAAAAATGGCACCAACAGTTGCTAAAGTTGGTTCTGAAATAACAAAGCAAATGGCTCCCGCATATGGTACTGCTGCTAAGGAAATAGCAAAAGGAATAAAAGAAGGATTAAAAGAAGATAATGTGATTTATTGTAAACATTGTGGAGAAACAATAGATGCAGATTCTACTTTTTGTAAAAAGTGTGGAAAACAATTGTAAAAATAGTTGATTTTATTACATGATTTTAGTAGAATAAAAAAGGAAATGACAAATTCACAAACGTGGTTTTGCCAGATAAAGATTTAAAAATAAACCATTAGCCTAGTATAGCAGAATGGTTTGTTTTTTTATTTATGTAGTTGCTTATCAACCCAGTTCTTATAAAGAACTGCAGCTAAGGCAACGTTTAATGTTAAAGACAACATAAATGATATATAAAAAATTAGTATTACTTTAACCATAAACATCACCACTTTTCAAAATTGGTGGCAAAGCCACATCTGCTTATTTCAGCTTTTCCTATTGAGCAATACTATATAATATTTTTCAGTAAAAAAACAAGTGAACAAACAAAAATTTTAAATAATTATTCATATACGAACTAGATAAATTTGAATATGTATGTGATAATATAGAAAAATTTTAAAATATATTATATAATTAAAGTATATTTATAATGAAAATAAATTAAAATTAGGAGAGAGTTATGATAAAAGGGTTTCCACAGCCAGAAGGAGAATATATTAGGGCTGAAATTGATAAATATAGACAAGAGCATAGTATTGCTGAACCTGAAGAAATTAAAAAAGTTTATTCTAAAAATGATAGTTTTTTAGAAGAAGAGTTGTTATATGTTAAAACAATGAGAATAACAAATAAACTTATACCATATTTACAATATTTTCCTAATTTAACGGATATAATAATTGATTGTGAAGAAATAATATCTCAAAAAGACATACAGAATATTATAAATCAATATCCTAATTTAAAAAGATTAAGTATATCAGAACAATTAGGAATGCAATCTATAGATGTCGGAGCATTAGAGCAATTACAAGTTTTAGAAATTAAATCAAATAGTGCTTTAAAAACAGTAAAAGGAATTGATAAGATAAAAGATTTATGGTCATTAACATTCTATGATAATCAAGTTTATAGTGAAAAAGGAATACAGGATTTAGTAAAAAAAGTTTGTGCTCCATCAAGAAAATTTGAATGTAATTTTGATGTGTTATATATGCCGGAAGTAATTGATTATATTAAAGAAAACAATATAAATATTGATTCTGTAGATTACCAGTTTAAATGGAAAGAACACCTGAAGTCTGGAGTAGAAATCTCTCAAAACGATTTAGAATATAGTACAAAAGAATTATATTCTGCATATACAAAAGCTTCTGAAATAGTAGAGCAATACATTGAGCCGACAGATACAGCAAAGCAGAAATATGCTATCTTGTATCAATGGATGTGCGAAAATGTAACTTATGATAATGATGCATTAAAAGATGAAAGTTATATGCATAGTGAAAATGGATTGGCAAGAGGACGTAAATGTGGGACAAATGGTTCAATTAATGCTTTATTATATGGAAGTTGTATTTGTCAAGGATATTCAAAAACAATGCAAATGTTATTAAAATTAAGTGGAATATCTGCTTTTGATATTGGTTGTATTGTGAATGAAGAAGAAAAAAAACAAGCTGTAAAAATATATGATGGTAAAAGACATGCTGATAATAGTGATCATTCTATTCTAAAAGTTAATCTTGATGGTGAGATATATTATAGTGATGTTACATTTGATGCTAGTAGATTTCAAAAAGGAAAGAAAAGGCAGTATTTTTTATTATCTAAAGAAGATATTTCAAAAAATCACAAACTAATTGGAGAAAATGAAACTATAGATAGAGGAATAAGTATTTCAAATGAAGAACAAGAAAAATTATTTAGTTTTTCTAAAGATAGATTAGATATAACAAAAACTAAATCTAAACGAACATCCTTTACACAAAAACTAGGTAAAGAAACGTTAGATATGCAAAAAGATACTAGAAGAATTGATGAAGTAGAACAGCAAATGGCTGAACAAATGAAAGAACCAATACAACAAAATTTAAGGAAATTTACACAAGATTTAGAAAATGGTGATTTAGATAATGAGAATCCAAAAAAGAAAGATAGTCATAAAGTTGAAAAAGGTGACGATGACTATGTTAGGTAAAAATACAAAGGAGTAGTATAAAATATGGTAAATACAGAGTATAAAATAGCATATAGTGAAGTTTTAGAAATATTAAAATATATTTCTAAAGAAGAATTTAATAAAGTACCACCAGATATGTTAGAATTATTCAAGACCAATGCTAGCAATGAAAATCAATTTATATATGATCCAGATAAAACATTACAAGAACAAAATGTATCTGAAATTGCTAGAGCCATAATTGCAATTTTATTTAGAGATTATTGGGCAACAGAAAACCAAAAAATAAAAATTTTAGCAAAACAAAATTATGACAGAGAAAAAATGAAAGAAGAAAAATATAATTCAGATAATATATTTAAAGAGCACAGTACACTACAAGGGAAAAGTGCTATGACAAATGAAATTATTGCTATGGTAGAGTATAAAGAATCTATATTTAAAAAGATTTGGAATAAAATTATAAGTATATTAAAAAAATAAAACTCTAACAAAATTATGTCAAAGATAAAAACATTTAAAACAATGATGGATAATGAGATGCAGCTGAGTTTATCAGAATTTAAGGAATTTAAAACAGTGACTAAAATTTATAAAATAACATAAAAACCTAAAGTTATAGAGAATAAAGAAAATGAATCGATTTATCGGTTCATTTTTGTATTTTTACAAAATTTTAATGATAATTATAAAGAGCAGTGGTTTACAATCAAAGTTTTTTTAAAATTATTTATAATTGCTTGAAATAATTTTAAATATTTGTTAATATGTATTTAATAAATCAATAAATATTAGGTGAGAAAACTTAAACACATTTTTTACAAGCGTATTTTGTTTTTACACACAAACAAAAGAAGAAAGAAGTTGAATTTTAATGACACCTGTAACCCTTGAGACTGTAACACACACACACACACAAGTGAATTTAATAAATATAAAAAGAAATAAATGTAAACACTATATTTATGTATTTTTTGCGTATACAAAAAATATGAAAATATGGTGTTTTTTATTTGCAATATAAATGTGGAGTGAAAAATTTTACAGTATGAACGGGCGATTAAAATCGCCCCTACAAATGTAATTTGATGGGCAAATGAACCTGTAAAAATTCAGGAAATAAAACATAAATTTCATTTATACTTATAAACCATAATAAAATTGTAGGGGCGATTTTAATCGCCCGCAAAATATAAAATAGTTGTTAATTTTTATGTTAAAACATAGATAAAATAAAAAAAGGAGGGGTTTCAAAAAATGGAACAAAAAACAAACCAAAAAGGTATAACACTAATAGCATTAATTATCACGACCATATTCTCTTATGACGAAAAATTAAAATCTAGCAATAACAAGGGTTTCCTCCTAACAACAATTTAGAAATAATAAAATTTTCACATATTTAAAAGATGAATTGTAAAAAATAAATACAATTTCATCTTTTTTTGATTTTGTAATAGTTAAAACAAAAAGTTGAAAGGAGATTTAAAAATTATGGAGAACAAAGAATTAAAAGAAAGATTTATAGATGAAAAAACAGGAATTGAATATGTAAGACTAGGAGAATACTATCTACCAAATTTAGTATTACCAAAACAAAAGAAAATACATTTGAATAAATATGGCAGAATGAGATTAAACTATTTAAAAGAACATAAGAAAGCAGAATATACAATAATGTTTATTGAAAATACATTGATAGACCATTTGGAAGAAATACAAGAAACAGCGACTAAAAGATTTGATTTAATTATTGAAGATTTGAAAGCTAAAAGTAATTTAACAGAAGATATGAAAAATACAGATATGCTTTATTGGGTTGGAACTATGAATGCAATAAAGCAACAAGCCGAAGAGATTATATTTAAAGAATTAATATATGTTTAAAATTTTGCATTTTTAATGGAAAAATTTTGAATTTTATGATATATTATGAAATAATAAACGAAATTTTTAATTTGGCAACAGTCGTTGCCAAATTAAAGCAAAGAAAGAAGGAATGTAATTATATGAATAATCAAGTATTACCTGAAGATTATAAAGATACATTGGATTCAATTGTAAATAAAATAAAAATTGCACAACAAAATGCAACTTTATCTGCAAATTATTATTTATTAAAATTATATTGGGATATAGGAAATATTATAGTAGATAAGAAAAATAGGGAAGATTGGGGAACTGGAGTAATAGAAAGATTATCTATTGATTTGAAAAATACTTTTCCAGATATGCAAGGTTTTTCAGCAAGAAATTTAAGAAATATGAGACAACTTGTAGAGAATTATCCTGACGAAAAAATTGTAGAAACTACACTTTCACAAATAACATGGTCACATAATTTAGTTTTAATGAATAAAATTAAGGATATTGAAGAAAGAAAATGGTATATAAATAAATGCGTTCAAAATGGTTGGGCAAGAAGTGTTCTTATTCATCAAATAGAATATGGCTTATATGAAAGAGCAACAACAGAAGAAAAAACTCACAATTTTCCGAAAACTCTTCCACCTGTACAATCTGAATTGGCAACACAAACACTTAAAGATCCATATTTATTTGATTTTCTTACATTAGCACAGAATTATAAAGAAAAAGATTTAGAAGACCAATTAGTGAAACATATAACTCAGTTTTTATTAGAATTAGGTGCTGGATTTGCATTTGTAGGAAGACAATATCATTTAGAAGTAGGAGGAGATGATTATTATATCGACTTATTATTTTACCATTTAAAATTAAAATGCTATGTAGTAATAGAACTAAAAACGGTGGAATTTCAACCTGAATTTGCACGGAAAATTGAATTTTTATTTATCAGCTGTTGATGATATAATAAAAACAGAAAATGATAATCCATCTATTGGTATTTTGCTATGTAAAGAAAAAAATAAAGTTAAAGCAGAATATGCTTTAAAAGATATAAATAAACCGATTGGAATTTCAGAATATGAATTGATAAAGTCAATTCCAGAAGATTTGAAATCAAATTTACCAACAATAGAAGAAATTGAAAAAGAGATAGAAGATAAAATGTCAGACAATTAATTTTGGCAACTGCGGTTGCCAAATTAAAAAATAACGCTTTGAATTTAGAAATAAGTTCAAGGCGATTTTTTTATGGAAATTTTTTGTCTACATTTTTAAGATATAAACTTATATTACTTGTACCATAAAAATGGAAATAAAGCTCAAATAAGGCGAATGAATTTAGAAGAAAGGAGGGTATAGAAATGTCAAATTTAAATTTGAAAGGATTGTGGATTCCAATTGAAATATTAACAGATAAAAATTTAAGTGATAAAGAAAAATATATATATTCACTTGTAATATTTCTAAGTCAAGAAAAGCAATATTGTTTTTGCACTAATAAAACTATAACTGAACTTTTGAATATATCAGTAACTCAAGTATCAAAATTAGTAAATTCATTAAAAGATAAAGGGTATATAAATATTGAAATGATATATAAGAAAAATAGTAAAGAAGTAGAGATGAGAAAACTTATACCTATTGAAGAAAAGTTAAATACCCTATTAAACAAAAGTTTAATACCCTCCCCAACAAAACTTCAATACCCTATTGAAGAAAAGTTTAAGGATAATAAATATAATAAAAATATAAATAAAATAAATAATAAAGCTAATTTTGAACAAAGAGATTATAGTAACTTCGATTGGAATAACTTATATGCAAATGGAGAGTGAAAGAAGGAATGAAACATTTGCTAAAATAGAAACAGTCACTTTGGAAAATTAAACAACTTTTGCTACTATTTCTTTTGGTTTAATTGAAGATATGAAATTAAACCAAAACATAAAAATTGCTTCAGCAAATTTTATGAAAAAAGGTTGTAGGAAAATTTTTTCCTGCCACACAGAAACACTTTTTAGCTGATAGCGTTAAGAAAAGTGTTGTAGTGTGTTACAACACAATTAAAAATAGAGAAGAAATATAAAATATATTCGTGTTTTTTAGCATGAGCAAGGAGGTATATATGAGTTATGCAATTATAAGAAATGCAAAATATAAAAGTGATAATTTAAAAGGAATTTTTAGACATAATGAAAGAAGAAATAAAAATTATTCAAATGAAGATATTGATAAAGAAAGGTCATATTTAAATTATTCAATAAAGCAACCAAGATATAGTTATGAAAAAGAATTTGAAAGAATAAGAAAAGAATACGATTTAAAAGGGCAAATAAAAACAGTAAGTAATATAGCTTGTGAATATATAATAACATCTGATAAAACTTTTTTTGAAACAATTGGAGTAGATGAAACAAAAAGATATTTTGAAACAGCTTACAAATTTGTTTGTGAATATAAAGATTTAGGGGAAAAATATATTTTATCTGCAAAGGTGCATATGGATGAGCAAACGCCACACATGCACCTTGTTTTTTTGCCTGTTGTTCATACAAAAGATAAAAAAGGAAATGAAATAGATAAACTTGCTTGTAGTGAATTTTGGAAAGAAAAAGATAGTTATAGAAGATTACAAGACGCATTTTATGAATATGTTATTTCAAATGGATTTGATTTAGAAAGAGGTTTGCCAAAAGAAGAAACAAAAAGGGAACATTTTTCAATAGAAGAATATAAAAAGATAACTAATTTTGAAAAAACTAAAGAGATATTAGATAGCTTTAATCTAGAAATGCCCAAAGTTCCAGATATTAAAGATTTTAAGAAAATTATGCTTAATAGAGATGAAAAAATTGTTAATGAAATAATAAAACCAAAAGATGAATTGATAAAAGATTTATATGACAATAATGTTGTTCTTTATAAGGAATTATCAAAACAAAGAAAAGTTGTTGAAAAGGCAGTAGAGTATCAAAAAGAAAGGAATTCTTTAATGCAAGATAATAGAGAATTACACGAACAAGTTGAAGAAATAAAAAAGGAATATGAAAATAAAACAGTAGACTTGGAATTTGAATATAAAAAACAGTTTAAAAAATTAGAAAAGGAAAACAAAAGATTAAATAAAATTATAGATAAATTTCAAGTTAATGTTAAAAAATTTATAAAATGGATTTGTCATAAATTTGATATGGGAGCAGAAGATAATTTAATTAGAGATTTTGAAAAAGAAACAAAAAA
>DCHW01000011.1 GCA_002314935.1 Clostridiales bacterium UBA1742
ATATTATCATAAATTTACTACAAATTGAGACATATTAGATTTTACAATTTTATGTAAATATGATATAATTAAAATGCAGAAATTTTTAGAAAGGAGGAATTAAACCATGGAACGGTTTAATTCGTTCGAGGCTTTTGCAGTTTACTGTGAAGCCGAAAACAAGAAAGAAAAGGAGGAATATGAAAGAAAAATGTTGACTATGGAGCATGTCTGCAAGAATTGTAGACATTGCTTTGGAAGGCATTTTGATCCTGATCCTCCCAATTTCCCCGAATCATCTGATGTTTTTTGCATGCAGAGAACATGCCAGAATGACGGGTGTAAATGAAACTTGCTCAGATTTTGATGTCAAGGTTTGAGCAAACAGGTGGCGAAGCATAATTGCTGAACCACTTGTTTTTTTATCGATTTTTGTCGATGAAAAATTCTTTACTTTTATATGTAAAATATTATAAAATTAAATTAATTAATTCTAAAAAATTTAATTCTAATTAAAATCCCAAATAATAAATTTAATAAAAGAAGGTGGATGTGCTGATTATATATACAAAAAGAAATTTACTAATGATAACCTTTATAATTACTGTTATAATTTTTAGTATTATTAATTGGATGTGTAATTTAACAACAACATATATACAACAAAATAAACAATTACAAAGTAGCCAAAATAATATTGCTTTTATTGATACTAAAAGTTTGTGGCAAATAGAAATTCCTAAAATTAACTTAACTGCACCAATTGCTGAAGGGATAGATGCAAATACTTTAAATAACTATGTTGGGCATTTTCCAACAACAAGTAATTTGGAAGGAAATGTTGGACTTGCAGCACATAATAGAGGATTTCAAAAAAATTATTTTGAACATCTTAAGGAATTAGAATTGGGAGATATAATTATATATAACACAGAGAGTGATAGTAAAAGTTATAAGGTATCTAGTATAAATATCATTGATGAAACAGATTGGACATATTTAGAAAAGACAGAGGATAATAGAATAACACTTATAACCTGTGTAGAAAATCAATCAACTAAAAGAAGATGTGTGCAAGCAGTAGAAATATAATAATTTAATTGACTTTTATAGTATAAAAATATATAATATTAAATGTTAAAATATATATTTTGAAGGGAAGAGTGAATTAAAAAATGGCAAAAATTATTGTATTAGCCATATTAATTTTAATAAATGCATTTTTTGCAGCAACAGAAATTGCATTTATATCAATAAATGATGCAAAAATAGAAAAACAAGCAAAGGATGGGAATAAAAAAGCAAAAAAAATTAGAAAGATGCTTAAAGAACCAAGTAAATTTTTGGCAACAATACAAATAGGAATAACACTAGCAGGATTTTTATCTAGTGCTTTTGCAGCAGATGCTTTTGCAGATAATTTAGCTCCTGTGTTAAATAATTGGATTAGTTTTGGAATAGAAACATGGAGAAGCATATCAATAGTGTTAATTACAATTATTTTGTCTTATTTTTCATTGGTATTTGGTGAATTAGTACCAAAAAGATTAGCAATGCGCAATTCAGAAAAAATTGCTTTTGCAACTGTGGGAATTGTAAGATTTATATATGTAATAACAGCTCCTTTTGTAAAATTATTAACAGCTTCTACTAATGGAATTTCTAAAATATTTGGTGTTTCAGAAGTTGATGAGGGAACAGTTACAGAAGAAGAAATAAGAATGATGGTAGATGTTGGAGAAGAAAAAGGTTCAATCCAAGAAGAAGAAAAAGAATTAATAAATAATGTTTTTGAATTTAATGATAAAGTTGTTTCAGAAATAATGACACATAGAAAAGAAATTTATGCAATAAATATTAAATCAGAATTAAGTGATATTTTAGGTGATTTAAAGGAATATAAATATAGCAGAATACCAGTATATGAAGAAAATATTGATAATATAGTTGGTGTATTGTTTATAAAAGATTTACTTGCAAATGTAAACAGAAAAAATGAAATAAAAATCTCTAAATTAATAAGAGAACCATACTTTGTTTCAGAATCAAAATTAATAAATGAATTATTTAATGAATTACAAAAAAACAAACATCAAATGGCAATTGTTTTAGATGAATATGGTGGAACTGCAGGATTAGTTACAATGGAAGACATTATAGAGGAACTTGTTGGAAATATTTTTGATGAATATGATGATGAAGAAAAAGATTTTGAAGCTATTGATGATAATACATTTATGATAAGTGGAAGTGTAAGTATTCATGATCTTAGAAGAATATTAAATACAGATATACCAGAAGGTGATTATGATACTTTATCAGGATATTTAATAGAATTATTAGGAAGAATACCATCTGATGATGAAAAGCCTCTTATAGAAACTAAAAATATAACATACAAAATAGAAGAGTATGAAGATAAAAGAATTGTATGGGTTAAGGCTTGCAGAAATAATGTTGAAGAAGACGATGATGAAGAAGAAAATGATGAAGAGAAAGAACAAGAAGAATAAAAATAAACAATTTACGAAAGCGGTCTAAAATGACCGCTTTCGTAGTGATAAAGGGAGTAATTATGTATAAGAAATTTGGAATTAAAGAAGAAGTTTTAGAATTAGCAGATAAAGTAGAAAAAGAGTTAGATACAATATTTAAAGAAAAGGACAAGATTAAAGAATATAACAGTTTGAAGGTATTAAATGCATTTCAAAAATTTAATATATCAGAGATGCATTTTAATTCAACTAGTGGTTATGGATACGGAGATATTGGAAGAGACACAATAGAGCAAATTTTTGCAGAAATTTTTTATGCTGAAGATGCATTAGTTAGAACACAATTAATTTCTGGAACACATGCTTTAACAGTAGCTTTATTTGGTATTTTAAGACCGGGAGATACACTTTTAAGTATTAGTGGTAAACCATATGATACATTAGATTCAGTAATTGGTATAGAAGAAAATAAAAGTTCTTTAAAGAGCTTTGGAGTAAAATATGAGCAAATTGATTTAATAAATAATGATTTTGATTATGAACAAATTGAAAAAAGGTTAGTAGAAGGAAATGTAAAATTAATTGAAATTCAACGTTCACGTGGTTATTCAGAGAGAAAAAGTATTGTATTAAACAAAGTTGAAAAAGTAATAAAGTTAATTAAAAGTATTAATAAAGACATTATTATTATGATTGATAATTGTTATTGTGAATTTGTTGAAAAAAAAGAGCCTATAGAAGTTGGTGCAGATATTGTTGTAGGATCATTAATAAAAAATTTAGGAGGAGGAATTGCTCCAAATGGTGCATATATTGTTGGAAGAAAAGAGTTAATAGAATTATGTGCCGAAAGACTTACTGCACCAGGATTAGGAAAAGAAGTTGGGGCTTCACTTGGAATTAATAAGCAAATTTTACAGGGATTATTTTTTGCACCATCAGTTGTAAATAGTAGTTTAAAAACTGCAATATTTGCAAGCAAAATATTAGAAAAATTTGGATTTAATGTAGAGCCTTCTTATGATGAGGAAAGAGCAGATATTGTTCAAACAATTAAATTTGGAGATGCTGAAAAACTTATAAAATATTGCCAAGGGATACAAATGGCATCACCAGTTGATTCAGGTTCTATTCCTGAACCTTGGGAAATGCCAGGATATTCAGATAAAATAATAATGGCAGCAGGTGCTTTTACAAATGGTTCTTCTATAGAACTTTCGTGCGATGCACCAATAAGACCACCATATATTGCATTTATGCAAGGTGGACTTACTTATGAATATGGAAAATTACGGAGTTTTAAAGGCAATTTGTAATATGAATAAATAAAAATGGGGGACTTTATGAAGGTATTAGTAATAGGTGGAGGTCCTGCAGGATTAATGTCTGCAATATCATCTGCTAAACAAGGAAATAATGTAATAGTTTTAGAAAAAATGAATTCTTGTGGTAAAAAACTTCTTATAACTGGAAAAGGAAGATGTAATATAACAAACGCATGTGAAATGAGCGAATTTTTTGAAAATATACCACGTAATTCTAAATTTTTATATAGTGCATTTAATAATTTTTCAAATACGGATATAGTAAATTTATTAAAACAAGAGGGTATAGAAACTAAAATAGAAAGAGGAAAAAGAATTTTTCCGATATCTGATGAATCAAAAGATGTATTAAATGCTTTATTAAGTATAGCAAAAAAATTAAATGTAAATATAAAAACAAATTCATATGTAACAAAAATTGTAACAGAAACAATTAATGAAACTAATGTAATAAAGGGAGTTTATTGTAATAACAATTTTATAGAAGCAGAAAAAGTTATAATTGCAACAGGAGGAAAAAGCTATCCTGTAACTGGTTCTACTGGAGATGGATATGAACTTGCAAAAGAGATTGGACATACAGTGACAGAGTTAAAACCTTCATTGGTTCCATTAATTTCTAAAGGTAATATTTGTACAAAATTGCAAGGGTTATCATTAAGAAATATAGAAATAAAATTAAAATGTAATGAAAAAATAGTATATAAAGATTTTGGAGAAATGTTATTTACACATTTTGGAGTATCAGGGCCTGTAATATTAAGTGCTTCAGCACATTTGGTAAATTATAAAAATGTAAATGAATTATTTAAAAATAATAGTATAGATTTAGAAATTGATTTAAAGCCTGCTTTAGATATGGAAAAACTTGATTTAAGAATATTAAGAGATTTTAGTGAAGAAAAAAATAAAAGCTTTAAAAATAGTTTGGATAAATTATTACCACAAAAATTAATACCTGTAGTTGTTGAATTGTCTGGTATAGATGAAAATAAAAAGGTAAATGAAATAACTAAAAAAGAAAGAGAAAATCTTGTTAAAATATTAAAATGCTTAAAAATTAAAATAAATGGATTTGGAAAAATTGAAGAGGCAATTATAACAAGTGGTGGAATTAATATAAAAGAAATTAATCCTAAAACAATGGAATCTAAACTAGTAAAAGGTTTGTTTTTTGCTGGAGAAATAATAGATGTTGATGCATTAACTGGAGGATTTAATTTACAAATTGCATATTCTACTGGGTATACAGCAGGATTATAATTTATAAAAAGGAAATAATATGGAAAAATTTAAAACAATTAAAAATAATGTAGATGGAATATTAATAGAAAAAAAATCAAAATTTATCGCAAATATTGCTTATGTAGAGAGTGTAGAACAAGCAGAAGAATTTATTAAATCAATAAAGAAAAAATATTATGATGCAAAACATAATGTTATAGCATATGCAATAGAAACTGGAGATGGTGGACTTGCAATAAAATATAATGATGATGGAGAACCAAGTGGAACAGCTGGTAGTCCAATACTTAAAATTATATTAGAAAAAGGTTTGTCTAATGTAGTAGTTGTTGTTACAAGGTATTTTGGAGGAGTTTTGCTGGGAACAGGAGGACTAGTAAGAGCGTATTCAGGTGCAGTAATAAATGCATTAGATAATGCAGAATTTGTAGAAAAGAAAAAAGGATATAAATTAAAAGTTGTTGTAGAATATGATGAAGCAGATCAAATAAAATATATTGTAAATAAGTATAATTTTAAAATAATAAAAGTAGATTATTTAAATAATGTGGAATTTTATATAGAAATTCCTGAAGAAAAAATAGATGAATTTACAAAAAATGGCAATAATATTTTTTCTAAAAATTTAAAATATGATATTGTTGAAGAAAAATACATTGATATATAGCGTGTTTTGACAGAAATTAGAAAAAATTTCCAAAAAAGTATTGAAATATCTCTAAAAAAATATTATAATTCGAATTGTAAAATTTTTACAAATTTATATTTGAGGAGGTATTGATTTGAAAGGGAAAATTAGTGTTTTGGTAGCAGATGATAATCCAGATTTTGCAAATATGATTATATCCTATTTGGAAGCACAGGAAGATATGGAGGTTATTGGCAGAGCAAGAGATGGAAAAGAAGCTTGTGATATGATAATAAACACAGAGCCAGATATAGTTTTATTAGATGTTATAATGCCTTATCTAGATGGAATAGGAGTATTAGAACAAATTGGAAAAGCAGAAATGAAAAAGAGACCCATTTGTATAATGCTATCAGCAGTTGGACAAGCAAAAATAACACAAAGAGCTATAGAACTAGGTGCAGAATATTACATAGTTAAACCATTTGATATAGAACTACTAATTCAAAGGATAAGAGATATTAAAAATTACCAACCAACAACGTCAAAAAACGTATTTGTAAATAAAGAAATTAAAGCACCATATATAGAAATAGCAAACAGAAATAAAAACACAGAAGATAACTTAGAAGCATTAGTAACAAATATAATACATGAATTAGGTGTTCCTGCACACATAAAGGGTTATCAATATTTAAGAGAGGCTATTATTATGGTTATTAATGATATAGATGTTATTAACCAAATAACAAAACAACTTTATCCAGATATTGCAAAAAAATTTAAAACTACACCATCAAGAGTAGAACGTGCAATTCGTCATGCAATAGAGGTTTCATGGATAAGAGGAGAACAAGCATCAATTGAAAATATATTTGGATATACAATTTCAGCTGCAAAAGGAAAACCAACAAATTCGGAATTTATAGCAATGATTGCTGATAAATTAAGATTAGAACTAAAAACAGCATAAAATTAATAATAAAAAAATTAGAGGTGAACATTTTTTACCTCTAATTTTTTGTTGTAAATACACAGATTATATGATATTATTTGATTATAAAATTTAAACAAAGGAGAATGATATATGGAACGAAATGATCCCGTAAAAATACTTGGAGAAATTAGAATGACAAATCCAGACTTTAGTAAGGATGCGTTTATAGAAAATTCAAAAAGTGATTTAATAAATTTATATAAATATGCTTGTAATGGAAATTTAAAAGATATTGAATTAAGTTATTCAAAACAATTAATAAAAAAAGTTACAGAAAATCCAGATTTATATAGGATTAGCAAAAATTTTGATGTAATGAATATTTTATATATTAATCTAAATGATTATAAAGAAAATACAGCAAAATATATTCAACTATATGTTTCGGTTTATTTTTTCGATGATGTAGATAATAATATAATAAAGAATGATGATATTGATAAATTTTGGAATGATATTTGGTTAGTAACATATAAAAGAGAAGATAATGATGAAATATTAAAATGTAGTAATTGTGGTGCTACTATGGAAAAAGATGAGGAAAATAATTTATTAAAATGTGAGTATTGTAGAACTGAAAAATATTTTAATTTTGGAACACAAGATTGGATTTTAGATGACGTAGAAGTTGTTAAATAAAAAAATGTGGGGGGAATTAGTCCTCCCACATTTTTATTATAGCATTTAATTTATTGTTATTTTTAATTGAAATAATATGTTCATTTTGATTTTCTAGGAAGTAATTTAAAGTTAAAGTGTCTTTTAATTTGGCTTCAGATTTATACATAATTTCTATATTATTAAAATTCGAATTTAAATAAATATTTTCAGGCAAAGCTTCTGTTGCAAAATGTAAATAATTTAAATTATTTACATGATAATTTGTATCTATATCTCGTCTATTAACTGTATAATTTAAAGAATTTAAAATATTAATTGGTTCTTTTAATTTTAAATTTATTCTTTTTCCAAATATAGGTTCTTTAGTTGTGTTAAATTCTTTAGATACTATTTTAGGAATTTGTGCAATATGGTTGGTAGCACAATCTAGCATAACCCATTTGGAAGATGCAATTGCAATTAAATTATTTTTGTCATCATACATTTCAAAATCTCTATATGAAAAAACATTTTCATATATGTTTGCCCAGGTGTTAATTTTTAAATTAGAATTCCATCTTGATCTTGAAAATACTTTTAATTTCCAACTTAATAAAATCCATGTTAAATTTGTGTTTGGAGTATCATTTGGACCAAAGCCAATTGAATTAGAATGAAGTGCAGCAGCTTCTTGAAAAATTCTTAAAATTCCTACATTGCTAAGCAAATTGTTTGCATTTACATCACAGTAATTTGCGGTAGTTGTATATGTAAATATTTCCATAATAACCTCCTTTTAAATTTATGTATATAATATCATATTTAGTAAAAAATGGCAAAATTTATAAAAATGTGATAAAATAATAAAAGTGGTTTTAATTGCCAGCTATGAAAATAGGAGAGATATTATGAAAGAGATAGAACTTTTATCACCGGCAGGAAATTTTGAATGTTTAAAAGCAGCTGTACAAAACGGGGCAGATGCTGTATATTTTGGAGCTAACAAATTTAATGCTAGGGTCAATAGTACAAATTTTAATAAAGAAGAATTAAAAGAAGCAATAGAATATGCAAAATTAAGAAATGTAAAAACACATTTAACTTTAAACATATTAATACAAAACGATGAATTTAAAGATGCTTTAGAACTTGTAAAGTATGTTTATGAATTAGGAATAGATGCAGTAATTGTACAAGATTTAGGATTGGCAAAAGAAATAATAAAAAACTTTCCTGGGTTAGAAGTTCATAGCAGTACACAAATGACAACATATAATTTAGAGGGAGTAAAACAACTAGAAAAATTAGGATTTAATAGAGCTGTGCTAGCAAGAGAATTAACTTTAGAAGAAATAAAAAAAATATGTAAAGATTCTAAAATGGATATAGAAATTTTTATTCATGGTGCACTTTGTATATGCTATTCGGGTCAGTGCTTAATGAGTAGTTTAATAGGGGGAAGAAGTGGAAATAGAGGAAAATGCGCAGGAACATGTAGATTACCATATACTTTATTAAAAGATAAAACTATTCAAGAAAAGGGATATTTGCTAAGTTCAAAAGATGTCTGCACATTAGATATATTACCAGAAATTATAAATAGTGGTGTTAAATCATTAAAAATAGAAGGAAGAATGAAATCACCAGAATATGTAGCAATAGTAACTTCTATTTATAGAAAATATATAGATTTAATAAAATCTGGAAAAGAATATAAAGTAGATCCAAGGGATAAAGAAATATTAATGCAAATATTTAATAGAGGTGGATTTAGTACACGGTTATTTAAATGGAAAACTTGGAAAAGAAATGATGTATATTAAAAGACCAAATCATATTGGAATACAAATAGGTGAAGTTGTAGGATATAATAAAAATAAAGGATATACTAAAATAAAATTAAGTAAAGAACTAAATTTAGGAGATAGTATTGCAATTACAGATAGTTCTTGTAAAATTTCTGAATTAATGATTAAAAATACAAATATAAAAACCGGAAATAGAGGACAAATAGTTACAATTGGAAGAATTTATGGAGACATAAAAAATGGAGATAAAGTTTTTAAAACTGTTGATATAAATTTAAATAAAGATTACGAACAAAAAAATAATAAAGAAAATACAAAAAGAGATATTAATTGTAGATTAATATTAAAAAAAGAAAATAATCCTTTAATAGAAGTAGAAGATGTTTTAACTAATATAAAGATTAGTATAAAAAGTAATGTAGTTGTTCAAACTGCTGATAAAACAGGACTAACTAAAGAGAGAATAATTGAACAATTATCTAAAACAGGGAATACAGTTTTTGAATTTGCGAAAATTGATGTAGAAATGGATAATAATATTATAATACCAATTAGTGCATTAAATGAATTAAGAAGAAACAGTTTGGAATTATTAGAAAAGAAACTATTAGATACTTTTAAAAGAGGAAGTAATTTTATATATAAAAAATCAATGCAAAATTATGAACAAAAAAATATAAAACCAGAAATATCTTTATGTTTAAATAATATTTCAGAAAAAATAGATTATAGTGAAATAAATAATGTGGATAATATATATATTCCAATAAAATTCTTTTTTGATAGTAAATTGGAAAAAACTATTAATGTAATATGTAATAAGTTTAATGTGTATATACTGTTTCCTAATATTACAAAATCTAATTATTCAATGCTAATTAACAAAAATATATATAATATATTAAGTAAAAATATTAAGGGTGTGGTTATTTCAAATTTAAGTCAACTAGAGTATGTTAAAGATAAAAAACTAGAGTTAATTGCAAATTATACTATGAATATAGCAAATAATTATACAATAGAAGAATTAAAAACTCTTGGGTTTAATAAAATAATTATTTTACCAGAACTTAATAAAAAAACAATACAAAATTTAGGAGATAGTTTAAAAAAAGAAACAATTGTATATGGAAGGACTTTGCTAATGACATCAGAATATTGTATGATTGGTACATATAAAAATTGCATAGGTTCATGTAAAGAAGGAGAATATTGTTTAAAGGATAGATTGGGATTTGAATTTCCAGTTTATACAGACAGAATTAATTGCAATAATTTAATATATAATTCTAAAATAACATCAATAAAATGGAATGATTTAAATATTAATTCAATTCGAATAGATATATTAAATGAAAATATAGAAGAAATTAATAAAATTATTAAAATACATAGTAATAATGAAAAAATTGAAGGTAAGGATTATACCAATGGTAATTTAAATAAAGAAGATTATTAATAAAATAAATTCTCATAAAAATGTATATAAGTGTAAAATATGGAAAAAATTTATATAAGAAGATTTTTTTAGAGAGGTTTTTATGAGAAATGATAAATTAAAAAATATGATTGTTTTAAAAAATTTACCATCAAATGTAGTTGATGAAGCAATTGTAATTTTGAAGCCAAATATAAAAGTAAAGAGTTTAGAAAATACTAAGAATAATGGAGTAAGTAAAAATACATCTAATTCTAAAGAGTATATATTAAATGAAGCTCAAATGGTTATTAGTAATTATATTTCTAATTTAGAAAAGCCAAAAAAAGAAAAATTTAAAATAGATAAGAAAATGGAAAAGGAATGTAAAAAATTAAAACTAATGTCAATAATTTTGGTAATGCTACTAGTAATAAGCTTTTTACTTAAAATGTAAATTTTAGATAGTTCTAATACCTGTTTCTTTGAATATATATTTAAAAATATATATTACAAAGAAATAGGTGTTTTTTTATGGAAAAAGTTTTAAGTGTTGATGAAAGAATAAAAAGAGCTGAAGAAATTTATTATAGAAGAAAATCAAATAATATTGGAGAAATTGCAAGAGTAAATGTAAATACTCAAAGAAAAAATTGGGGATTACTAAAAAAAATGATATTGCAGATATTAATTTGTGTATTTATTTATATAAGCATTTATTTAATTCAAACAACAAATTATATATTTTCTGACGATGTGTTAACAAAAGCAAAAGAAATTGTAAGTTATGATATTGATTTTAATAATTTGTTTAATGATATACATAATTATATAAATGGATTATTAAATAAGGAGGTTATAGAAGAAAGCCAAATTGAAGAAACAGTTGAAAACAAACTACAAGAAGAAAATGTTCAAGAAGAAGTATTAGTGGAAGAACTACAAGAAGAGTTAACACAAGAAGAACAAGATATAAAATATGTTACTGAAAATATTTCGTTAATAGTACCATTAAAAGGAACAATTACTTCTAGATATGGACCAAGAGAATCTGATAATCCAATTGTTTCTAAGTATCATACTGGAATTGATATTGCTGTAAATTCAGGTACTACATTTTGTGCTGCTATGAGTGGAACTGTAACACTTGTTTCAAATGAAGGTTGTTATCGGGATACATGCTGTGATAACAAATGGAGAGGTAGAGACATTATATGCACATTGTCAAAGTTTATATATAACAGAAGGTGAAGAAATAAAACAGGGACAAGAGTTGGGACTTACAGGAGCAACTGGAAATGCTACGGGACCACATTTGCATTTTGAAGTAAGAAGAAGCGGAAGATATATAGATCCAGATGCCCTTTTACAATTTTAATATGGAGGATAAATTTGAAAATAAAAATAAATTTAAAAATATTTTTAATAATTATATTATTTATATTTACTAGGCAATTTGAAATATATAGTTGTTTGATGATATTTACATTAATACATGAAATGGCACATATAATTGCTGGAATAATTTTAAAATTAAAGGTTAAATCCATAACTGTTATGCCAGTAGGAGTAAGTGTAAATTTTGAAAGTTACGGGTATAAAAACTTATTAGAAACACAAAAAATGATTATATCATTAGCAGGACCTTTAATGAATTTATTAATTATATTTGTATTTTATTATTTAAAAATAAATACAGAATTAAAAAAATTAATTATTAATTCAAATTTAATTTTGGCATTTTTAAATTTAATACCAATTTATCCATTAGATGGTGGAAGAATTTTAAAAAGTTTGTTAAGATTAAAATATAATACATATAAAGCAGATAAAATAATAAATAAAATTTCAAATTTTCAAATAAGTTTAGTAACTGCAATACGGTAGTATAGCAATAGTATATTGTAAAAATATATCAATATTATTAGTATTAATTTATTTATGGATAATTGTTTTAAAAGAAAATAAAAAATATAATCAAAAAGAAAGAATATATGATATAATAAAAAAGTATAAAGATAGTTAAGTACTAAAAAATAAAATTTATTTGGAGGAAACAAATGAAAAATGATAGAGGAGTTACTTTGGTTGCTTTAACAGCAACGATAATAGTAATATTAATATTAATTGGAGTAGTAGTTTATCAAGTAAATATAAGGAGTATAAGAAGCTACGATAAAAAAATACAAGCTGATATTAACCAACTATCAGACCAGCTTCTTATATATTATCATAAAACAAAAGATATTCCCAAAACACATAGACAAATTATGTTATATAATTATAAAGGGACAAGCCAAACAGACTCTGATGGAAAAATGTTTTATGAAATAGATTTAGACAAATTAAGTGATTTAACATTAAATTTTGGAAAAGAATTTCGGTGGAACCAATGAATTAAAAATACATGAATCAGATGTTTATGTTGTAAGTAACGATTTAGAAGTTGCATATTTAAAATCACCAAGTGATTTTGAAATAAAAAGGAATATTATAAAAATTGAAAAAGAAGGCGAAGGAACTGTATTTTATCAAAATGATAACGATGAATATGTTGAATTTCCAGAAGAAGGATTAGAGTATGTAAATGGAGAAGCTTTGTATTTAAAAGCAGAACCTGCAGTAATAACTGTTGGTGAGACAACATTGAAATTTGATTTTGATGGTTGGTATGCGAATAATAAATTAATAAGCACAGAAAAAAGCTGTGTGGTTACTGCAAATAATAATATAGTATATGAAGCACGTTTTTCTTTAGAATATACTGCAATATGGTATACAGCCGATAATGAAGAAAAAATATTTACTACAGAAAATCCAGTAATAAGTTCATCAACATATAGTAGTGTTATTACAGACAAAACAACAATTACTAAATTGGTATTAGGTAAAAATGTAACTACAATAGGAAAAAGTGCTTTTGATGGATGTACAAATTTAATTAATATAAACATGTCAAGTTCAATAACAACAATTGGACAATCAGCTTTTTATAATACAGGAATAAAAGAATTAGTAATAAGAAATGATGGAGCAGAAGAACTATTGATACAATTGCATTCTTTTGGAGGATGTAAAAATCTAGAAAAAGTAGAAATAGGAAACAATGCCAAATTAATAGGAAGATCATTTGAGGATAGTACTAATATAAAAACAGTAAAATTAGGAGAAAATATTAAAACACAAAGAGACTTTGGAGGGCCATTTGTACGATGTAGTAAAATAGAGCAATTAACAGTAGAATCATTAGATAGTGTATGTGAAGGAGCTTTTGAAGGAATAACAAATTTAAAAGGACAATTAGGAGATGGAACAGGAAATGGGAAAGTTGTCATAAATGATGGAGTAACAGCAATAGAAACATCAGCATTTAAGGGTTGTAAATGTATAGAAGAAGTAGTATTGCCAGATGATGTAGTGGAAATAAAAGGGTCAGCTTTTGAAAATTGCGAAAATCTAAAAAAAATAAATATAACAGAGAAAAAAATGACATATGGAAGTTCGGCATTTGTAAATTGTAGTAATTTAGAAATAAATTTAATAATAGAAAATGGATCAAAAATAGGATCTTATGCATTTCATAATACAGGAATAAAAGAGTTAGTAATAAAAAATGAAGGAAGCGAAGAAATATTAATACCTTTACATGCTTTTGCAGAATGTGAAAATCTAGAAAAAGTAGAAATAGGAAACAATGCCAAATTAATAGGAAGATCATTTGAGGATAGTACTAATATAAAAACAGTAAAATTAGGAGAAAATATTAAAACACAAAGAGACTTTGGAGGGCCATTTGTACGATGTAGTAAAATAGAGCAATTAACAGTAGAATCATTAGATAGTGTATGTGAAGGAGCTTTTGAAGGAATAACAAATTTAAAAGGACAATTAGGAGATGGAACAGGAAATGGGAAAGTGGTAATAAATAATGGGACAACCACTATAGGAGGAAATGCTTTTTCTGGTTGTACAAATCTAACAAATATTAACATACCAAATTCAGTAACATCAATAGGAACAAATGCGTTTTATGGGATTACAGGAACAATTAATATAGATGCAGCATCTGGTAGCATTTCGAGTTCACCATGGGGAGGAACAAATGCAACAATAAATTGGTTAAGATAAAATATTGCCAATGGGGACATCATGCTGTCTAAAAATTAATTAAAAATTTGGTTATACAAATCGTAGGGGCGATTTTAATCGCCCGAAGAATAAAAAATGGGGGAAGAAAAATGGTAAAAACAAATGACAAAGGTATTACATTAATAGCGTTAATAATAACAATAATAGTAATGTTAATATTGGTAGCAGTAACAGTAAATATAGCAATGAATGGAGGCATATTTGAAAATGCCAGAAAAGCAGCATTTCAAACAGATGTAGCAAAATATAAAGAAGAATTACAAGCATTTTTAGTTGAAAACTATGATAATGGTTTGGAATATAAATATGGAAATGAAACTAGTACAGTAGGACAAAAAATAAAAGAGGGAAAATATTGTAAGGATGACAATTTAAAAGATTGTATAAAAAGTTTTGATAACAAGTATGAAGGAAAATTTGAGATAGTAAACAATGAATTAGTATTTATATATAAAGACAAAAAAGACAAAAAACAAATGGAATGGGCAAAAGAATTAGGGATAAATTCAGAATTTACAGAAGTAAGAATAAGTTTTAAAATAGAAGGAGAAGGAGAAATTGAAGGAATAACGGAGATGGAATTTACTGCACTTAGAGGAGAAGAATTAAACTTAACAGCAGTACCAAAGAAATTGACAGTGGGAGAGCAAAGCGTAGATTTCGAATTTTCAAAATGGTTAAAAGATGGAGAAACAATATCAACAAATACAAATGAAGTAATAACAGTAACGGGGGATGCAGAATATACGGCAGTATTTGAAGCAGATGAAACAGTAATTTATTATACAGAAAATAGTACAGAAAAAATATTTACAACAACAGCATCAACAATAAAACCATCAACATATAGTGGAACAATAACAGACAAAACAACAATAACAAAAGTGTTATTAGGTAAAAATGTAACATCAATTGAAGATAGTGCATTTGAAAATTGTACAAATTTAAGAGGAAATATAAAAATAAATGAAGGAATGGCTGTTGGAAAATATGCATTTAAAGGCTCAGGAATAGATACATTAGAAATAGGTAATAATGTTTCTTTAAGAGATTCAATCTGGGGGAAAGGAGAATTTGCAGAGTGTACTAACTTATTAGAGGTAACAATAGGAGATAATGTAACATTAGGAGGAAATGGTAATGACGGCCGAGTAAATACATTTAGGAATTGTACAGCATTAAAAACCGTTGAAATAGGAGAGAATTTTAAAGTAACAGATTCAGGATGGGGACCTGGAGATGGAATTTTTAGAGGATGTACAGGACTAGAAAATGTAACAGTAAAGTCAGTAGAACAAGCCGGGATAGGAGCATTTTATGTGGTAGGAAGTGCGTTAAAAGGAGAAGTAAAAATAAGTGATACAGCGACATATATAGGAGGATCAGCATTTTATAATTGTACAAATGTAACCAAAATAACGATACCAAATTCAGTAACATCAATAGGAACAAATGCGTTTTATGGGATTACAGGAACAATTAATATAGATGCAGCATCTGGTAGCATTTCGGGTTCACCATGGGGAGGAACAAATGCAACAATAAATTGGTTAAGATAAAAAATGAAATTGATTTGAATGTAAAAAATAAATTTATTAAATAAACAACTATAAAAATTCTGTGTTCTTTTATTTGACTTTTTATAAAAAAAATGATAAAATAGCAATGTTTGAAAAATAGCATTGCTATTTTTTCCTTACTCATATTAGGTATATGGGTTATAAACCAAGAGGAGGTGAAAAATAATGAATAAATACGAAAGTGTTATCATTATTAATCCAAATTTGGAAGGTGAAGCAACAAAAGCAGTTGTTACAAAAATTTCAGATTTAATTAATAATGGTGGAAAAGTAGTTTCTGTAGAAGAATTAGGAAACAAAAAATTAGCTTACGAAATAAAAAAACATAAAGAAGGTTATTATGTTGTATTTAAATTTGAAGCTAAACCAGATAGTATTACTGAATTAGAAAGAGTATATAGAATAACAGACGAAATTATAAAATTCATAGTAATAAAAGAGGAGGAATAATAATGAATAAAGTAGTTTTAATGGGGCGTTTAACAAGAGATCCAGAAGTAAGATATACGCAAACCAATAATACTTTAGTAGCCTCTTTTTCCTTAGCAGTAAATAGAAGATTTGCTAAACAAGGAGAAGAAAGACAAGCAGATTTTGTAAACATTGTTGCTTGGAGTAAAACTGGAGAATTTTGTAGTAAGTATTTTAAAAAAGGTCAACAAGTAGGTGTAATTGGAAGATTACAAACTAGAAATTGGGAAGATGAAAAGGGCCAAAAACATTATATAACAGAAGTAGTTGCTGAAGAAGCATATTTTGCAGATAGTAAAAGAGATGGAGAAGCTTCTGGAAGTAGTTTCGAAAATACATTTGGAAGTGCCGTATCAGAAAATTCTGAATTTTCTGTATCATCAGATGATGAATTACCATTCTAGTTCCTAAAAAAGATATAAGATAGGAGGGCAGATAAAATGGCAGATAAAAAAGGAAATTCAAAAAATAATAGAAGAAGAAATAATGGTGATGAAGATTATAATCCAAAGTTTAGAAAAATTAGAAAAAAAGTATGCGTAATGTGTGCTAATAAAGATTTTGTTTTAGATTATAAAAATGCAGACCAATTAAAAAAATTCGTAAATGAAAAAGGTAAAATATTACCAAGAAGAGCTACAGGTGCTTGTGCAAAACATCAAAGAGATATTACTTTAGCAGTAAAAAGAGCAAGAACAATAGCTGTATTACCATTTACACAAAATTAATTATTCAGGAACAGATATATAAACTATATCTGTTCTTTATAATATAAAATAGTAATTAAGAAAAAATAGGGAGTGAATTCTTTGAAAATTTGTGATGTTAAAGAATTAGAAAAAATTGCAAATAATGTTAGAATACGGAATAATTGAGAGTACGTATAATGGAAAATCAGGACATCCTGGTGGTTCGTTATCTGCGGCTGATATTATTACCGTATTATTTTTTAATCAAATGAATATTGATCCGAAACAGCCAAATTCTCCAAAGAGAGATAGATTTGTTTTATCAAAAGGACATGTTGCACCAGCTTTATATAGTGTACTTGCAGAACGTGGTTATTTTGATAAAGAAGAGTTGAAAACTTTAAGACATATTGGCAGTAATTTACAAGGACATCCAGACATGAACAAAACAATAGGAATTGATATGTCTACAGGTTCATTACGGACAAGGTTTATCATGTGCAAATGGAATTGCCATGGGGTCAAAATTAAATAAAGATGGAATTAGAGTATATTGCTTATGTGGAGATGGTGAGTTACAAGAGGGACAAATTTGGGAAGCTGCAATGACTGCAAGTCATTATAAACTAGATAATTTATGTTTGATAGTAGATAATAATAATTTACAAATAGATGGAGAAGTAAACAAAGTAATGAATGTTTATCCATTAGAAGAAAAATTTAAAAGCTTTGGATTTGAAGTAATAAATGTTGATGGACATAATATTCAAGAAATAATAGATGGATTTGATGTTGCAAAAAATGTTAAGGGAAAACCAACTGTAATAATAGCAAAAACAATAAAAGGTAAGGGCGTAAGCTTTATGGAAAATCAAGCTGGATGGCATGGAAAGGCACCAAATGAAGCTGAATATAAAATTGCAATGAATGAATTAAAAAATAGAATAAAAGGATAAGGAAATGATAGATTTACATATACATACAAACGAATCTGATGGAACATTTACTGCAGAAGAGGTATTAAAAAGAGCAGAAGAATTAAAATTATCGCATATTGCAATAACAGACCATGAATCTTGCAAGGCTTATGATAATTTAAAAATAGATGATATTAAAAAATATTATTCTGGAAAAATAATAACTGGAATAGAATTAAAAAATTATTATAATGATAGAGTAATAGATATTTTAGGATATAATATTGACTTAGAAAAAATGAATAAGTATTTGGAAGAAAATTATAAAGATAAAACACATGGAAAACTTGAAACAAAAAATTTAAAACATTTTTATAAACAATCTAAAGGTTATAATTTAAAATTAGATCCAATAGAGTCAATTAACTGGAATCCTGATAAAGATTGGGCTAGTTTAGTCTTTTATAACGAAATAAAAAAACATAAAGAAAACGAAAGTAAAGTTCCGGCTGATTTGTGGGAAAGTTTTAGTAATTTTAAAAAGGATTATATTTACAATAGAAAAAATATGTTTTTTCTAGATAAAAAAGATGACTATCCGTCTCCCAAAAAAACAGTTGAAGCAATACATAATGCAGGAGGTATTGCAATACTTGCTCATGTTTATGAATATAAATGGGTTGAAGATAAAATAGACTATATTCAAGAATTGATAAAAACTTCTAATTTAGATGGAATCGAATGTTATTATAGCAATTTTACAGATATGCAAATAAAATTATTAACAGAATATGCAAAAGAAAATAATTTATGTATAAGTGGTGGAAGTGATTTTCATGGGAGCAGAAGAAAAGGTGTGGATATTGGAAAGGGCAGAGGAAGTTTATTAATTCCTGAAGAAATATTAAAAACTTGGAAAGGAAGAAAAATAAATGAATTTAGAGGTAAATAAAGCAACTAGACAAAGTTATGGAGAAAAATTAGCTGAAATAGGAAAAGAAAATAAAAACATAGTGGTATTAGATGCAGACTTATCTGGTGCGACTAAAACATCAATATTTGCAAAAGAATGTCCGGATAGATTTTTTGATATGGGTATTTCGGAACAAGATATGTTTAGCACTGCTGCTGGACTAGCGTCTTATGGTAAAACTGTATTTGCTAGCACATTTTCAATGTTTGCTTCTGGAAGAGCTTATGATCAAATTAGAAATAGCATATGTCATCCAAAATTAAATGTAAAAATTTGTGCAACACATGCTGGGGTTACTGTTGGAGAAGATGGGGCAACACATCAAATGCTAGAAGATATAAATTTAACAAGAGGATTACCAAATATGAGCGTAATGTCTACTTGTGATGATTTAGAAACAAAATGGGCAGTAGAAGAAATAAGTAAAATTAACGGACCTGTATATTTAAGATTATGCAGATTGGATACTCCACAAATTTATGATGAAAATCAAAAATTTGAATTTGGAAAAGGAATTCAAATTGGAGATGGAAAAGATGCTACTATTTTTGCTACAGGAGTCACTGTATGTGAAGCGTTAAAAGCAAAAGAAGAGCTAAAAAAAGATGGAATAGATATAAGAGTTGTAGATTTACATACAATAAAACCAATAGATAAAGAATTGATTGTAAAATGTGCTAAAGAAACTAAAAAATTAATTTCTATAGAAGATCATAGTATAATTGGTGGAATTGGTAGTGCAATATCTGAAGTTTTAACAGATAATTATCCTGTAAAACTTGTAAGAATGGGAGTAATAGATCAGTTTGGAGTTTCAGGACCGGCAAAGGAATTGTTAAAAAAATTTGAATTAACAAGTGAATTTATTTGTAAAAAGGTAAGAGAATAAAGTTTGTTGACATAAGAATAAAAAATGTGCTATTATAATAGCGTAGCAAAATTTAGAAAGAGGTTGTAAGCGCTACAAAATGAAGCTGGTTGCCTAGTTTTACTTACAATATAACGTTCTCTTTCTTGAAGGTTTTGAATTAAACCTTCCCATAAATCAAATGAGTATGAACGTAACTTATTTGGTTTTAAAATTAAGAGTCATGTATTACTGAGATTTGTAAGTGATGCATGACTTGTTTTTATTACTATAATGCAAAATTGAATAATCTTGACAAAATTTACATAATGTGATATTGTATACGAGTAGCAAAATATAGGGAAGAATTACAGAAAGCTACTTTTATCTGTAATAATCCGGACTTCCTTAAGGAAATGCAAAATGCAGGTTCCTAAAACTAAGGTCATGTATTGCAAATCGCCTATTGTAATGCATGACCAATCTTTTTATTACAAAAAAATGACATTTTAATAAAAATGTCATTTTTTATTGATTTTTTAAGTTGTTATTATTATAATTACAATAGATAAATTTTAAAAAAATGAGGGAAAAAATGATTGAATTTAAAAATGTAAATAAAACATATAGTACAGGTACTGAAGCCGTATGTAATGCAAATTTTAGAATAGAAAAAGGTGAATTTGCGTTTTTAGTAGGAGCATCTGGGTCTGGAAAATCAACTCTTATAAAACTAATATTAAAGGAAGAAGAACCAACTTCAGGAAATATAATTATAAATGGAAAAGATACTACTTTTTTAAAGTCTAAAAGAGTTCCATATCTTAGAAGAAGTATGGGAGTGGTATTTCAAGATTTTAGATTGTTGTCAGATAAAACGGTGTATGAAAATGTTGCATTTGCTATGAATATTGTAAAAGCAACACCAAAACATATTAGAAGACAAGTGCCAATGGTACTTTCTTTGGTAGGATTAAGTGGAAAGGCTAAAATGTACCCAAATGAATTATCAGGAGGAGAACAACAAAGAGTAGCTCTTGCTAGAGCATTAGTAAATAATCCTTCAATGATTATTGCTGATGAACCTACTGGTAACTTAGACCCAGATACTGCATGGGAAATTATGAATCTATTAAATGAAATAAATTTAAGAGGAACAACAGTAGTAATTGCAACTCATGCTAAAGACATTGTAGATAAAATGAAAAAAAGAGTTATTGAAATTGAAAAGGGCGTAATTGTTAGAGATGATAAAAAAGGTGGGTATAGAAAGTGAAATATAATGTAATAAGTTATTTTTTATTAGAAGGTTTTAGAAATTTATTTAAAAATAAAAAATCTACATTTTCATGTTTAGGTGTAATGTGTGCAACAATGTTAGTGTTTGGGTTGTTTTTTGCAATAGGTCAAAATGTTACAAATATGTTAACAACAATAGAAGATGAACAAGGAATACAAGTATTTATTTTACCAGAAGCTACTGATGATGAAATAGTAAAATTTGGTGATGAATTAAGAAAAATTGAAGGTGTAAATACAGTAGAACTAATTAGCAAAGAAGATGCATATAATCAAGTGAAACAAAATCTAGGTGAAAAAGAAAGCGTAATGGATGGACTAGATCCATCAATATTTTCTACATCATATTTAGTAACACTAACAGATTTAAATATGAATAGTCAAGTTCAAAATCAAATAAATGAACTTGATAATTTGAAGAAAATAACAAGTAGTAACGAAGTAATAGAAAATTTAGCAAGAATAGGTAGAGGAATAAGAATAATTACTGGTACTATGCTTGTAATATTAATTGTAATTTCAATATTTATTATATCAAATACAATAAAATTAACAGTACATGCAAGAAGAAAAGAAATTTCTATTATGAAGTATGTAGGTGCAACTAATGGATTTATAAGAACACCATTTATTATAGAAGGTATAATAATAGGTTTATTATCTGGAATTTTATCTATTTTATTAGTAGGTGGAGGATATAATCTTATAATTAATAAAATTATGCAGTCAGGAACTGCACAAACATTAGGAATAAATATATTAAGTTTTGGAGATATATCAGGTTTAATTGTTTTGGTATATTTGGTTTTAGGAGTTGGAATTGGTATATTGGGTAGTTCAATTTCAATGAAAAAATACCTTGAAGTTTAAAGGAAAATAGTATGAAAAAAAATGTTATTTTATTGGTCTTAATTGCAATTTTTTTTAGTTGTTCAATTGTTTGTGCAACGGAAATTGAAGATTTAAGAAAAAAGAAGGACGCTTTGTCTAATCAAGTAACAGAAACTAATGAAGAAATAAGTAATATTCAAGTTGAAATAACAGAAAATATAGAACAGTTAGATCAGTTAAACCAAAAAATATCTGAATATGAAAGTGAAATTATAAAGTTAGAAGAAGATTTAAATACAACTGAAAAAGATATTGAAATGGTAACAGAAAAATTAAACAATATAAAACTAGATTATAATGTTCAAAAACATGTATTAGAAAAAAGACTTGTTGCTTTATATGAAGCAGGCAAAACTCAATATCTTGATGTTTTATTAAGTTCTACTAGTATATCTGAATTTCTTACAAACTATTACTTGATTTCAGAAATTGCAAGTTATGATAATGAATTACTTGAAAATATTGAGCGAGAAAAAAATTCTATAGAAACTATTCAGGAAACATTAAATTATAAAAAAGATAGTTTAAGCATTATAAAAAGCAATAAAGAAAAAACAGCAATTGCATTAGAAAATAGCAAAGTAATAAGGGATAGTTATATAGTAGAACTAACTGAAAAGGAAAAAGAAACCGAAACAAAATTAGAAGAGTTTCAAACAGATCTTACTAATATAGAAAATCAAATTGTTGCCGCAACTACAGGCAAGGTTGGAGAAAATTACGTGGGTGGAGAATTGGCATGGCCAGCTCCAGGATTTACAACAATAACATCTCCTTTTGGAATGAGATTACATCCAATTTTTAAAGTAAATAGAATGCATACAGGACTTGATATTGGAATGACAACAGGATCTGATATAATTGCTGCAAATGATGGAGTTGTTACAAAAGCACTTTATTCAGATAGTTATGGTAATATGGTAATGATAGATCATGGAGGAGGAGTAAGCACAGTATATGGACATGGATCTGAAATTATAGTTGAAACAGGTCAGACTGTAAAAAGAGGAGAAGTTATTATGCTTGCAGGTTCAACGGGATGGTCAACTGGACCTCATTTACATTTTGAGGTTAGAATAAATGGAGAGTATGTTGACCCATACCCATATATAACACATGAATCAAGTTTAGATGGAGAAATAACTGAAACCGGTAATAATGTAAATAACAATGAAGTAGGTAATAATAAAACCAATACAAACATATCAGAATAGTGGAGGTAAAAATGAAAAGAAAAATTTTAGTAATATGCTTAATAATTATTATGGTATTTTGCACGCATGTTGCTATAGTATGTGCAGCTACTAAATCGGAACTTCAAAATGAAAGTAAAGACATACAAAATAAAATAAGCCAAACAAAAGATGAAATAAGCGAAGTACAATCGCAATTAACAGGAACATTGGAACAAATTCAAAATTTAAATGCACAAATTACAGATTATGAAAATCAGATAGATGATTTAAATGATGAAATAGATGAACTTGAAGATTCAATATCAGATGCAGAAGTAAAATTAAACGAGGCACAGGAAAAATATGATAAGCAGGAAGAGTTGTTAAAAGAAAGATTAGTTGCAATGTATGAAGCAGGAGAAACAACGTATTTAGATGTATTGTTAAGCTCAGCTGATTTGATTGATTTTATTTCTAAGTATTATATGATTTCTGAAATTGCTGAATATGATTCAGATTTGTTAGATCAAATGGAAAAAAATAAAAATGAAATACAAATTGCTAAAGAAAATTTAGAAACAAGTAAAGAACAGGTTGAAGCAGTGAAACAAAGTAAGCAGGCAACTGCTAATTCATTGAAAGTGTCACAAACAACAAAACAAGAATATGTAAATCAATTATCTGAAGATGAAAAAGCATTAGAAGAGGATTTAGAACAATTCAAAAAAGATCAACAGGAAATTCAAAATCAGTTAGCGGTGATTGCTGCACAGGAGGCAAAAAATAAAGGGACAACATACATAACAACTGGCGAACCAAGTAGTTATGGTTATATATTTCCAGTTGCTGGATTAAGCAAAGCTAATATAAACAATAAAAATTATCCATCATATCCAGGGCATACAGGTACAGATGTAAACATTAATGTTGTTGGTAAAAGTGTTGTTGCAGTAAAATCTGGTACAGTTGAAATTTCTACTGCTTTAAGAAATTCTAGTGGATCATATAGAAGTTATGGAGAATATGTTGTAGTAAATCATCATGATGGTACGATGACATTGTATGCACATATGCTTTCTGGATCAAGAACAGTAAGTGTTGGTCAATCAGTTAGTCAAGGGCAAGTTTTAGGAACAGTTGGAAGTACAGGAAATTCAACAGGACCACATTTGCATTTTGAGGTTAGAATAAATGGTAAGGCAGTAAATCCATTACCTTATTTACCATAAATATAATTTTAACATAATTTGGAGGAAGTTAATTTGGAAGATTTTGAGAAAAAAAATAATAATTATAAAATAATAATGCTTGTTTTAATAACAGCGTTTATAACTTTTATGGTAACATCAATATCATTTTATAATTACTACGTAAAATCTGGAAAAGGAATAACAGAGGCAATTGTAAATAATGACATTGAGATATCAAATCAAACAACAGAGCTAGACACAAAAATTGAAGTTTTAAAGAAATGTTTAGAAAACAGTTATTTAGGAGATATAAATGAAGAAAATTTAATAAGTTCTGCATTAAAAGGATATGTAAATGGACTTGGTGATACATATACAGAGTATTTAACCAAAGAAGAATATGATGAATTAATGATAAGTGTTAATGGAAATTATGTTGGGATAGGTATATATATGACAAAAGATAAAAATGATAATGTACTTATACTTATGCCAATCGAAGGTTCTCCAGCTGAAGAAGTAGGATTACAAACAGGAGATATAATTACAAAAGTGAATGGTGAAGAATGTAATACAATGGATTTAAACATTGTTGCAACAAAAGTAAAAGGTGAAGAAGGAACAACAGTTGAGTTAGAAATTTTAAGAGGTACAGAAACATTTACTAAAACAATTACTAGAAGAAGTGTTGTTATTAAAGATATGGAATCTAAGGTATTAGATGGAAATATTGGATATATAAAAATCTTGTCTTTTGATGATGGATGTGGAAATGAATTTAAAGAAAAACTAACTGAATTAAAGTCTAAAGGAATAAAATCATTAATAATTGATGTACGTGACAATGGTGGAGGAGTTGTAGCAGATGCAATAGAAATAGCTGATATGCTTACTCCTAAAGATGTTGATTTAATGTTAACAATAGATAAAAATGAAAAGCAAACAATTACTAAATCAGAAGAAGAAAGTTTTATTAATGGAATGAATGTAGTAATACTTACAAATGAAAATTCTGCTAGTGCATCTGAAATTTTAGTAGGAGCATTAAAAGATAATAATGTAGCAAAAGTTGTTGGAACTACTTCGTTTGGAAAAGGAGTAATGCAGGAAATTATTCCACTAAATTCTTCAATTGGGGGAGCTTTAAAAGTTACAATACAAGAGTTTAGGACACCAAATGGAAATGTTATAAATAAAAAAGGTATCGAACCAGATGTTGTGATTGAAGAAGCCAATGATACGACAGAAGATGTTCAACTTAATAAGGCAATTGAATTAGTTAAATAATATATAATTAAAAAAATTCTAACATTTTTAGTTAGAATTTTTTTATTGTATAATTAGTCAAAAAATGTTTGATTATATATAAAATTATGATATACTTAAGCATATGTTGATAGTGATTTATAGAGGTGAGTATATTTGGCAAAAATAAAAATTAATAAATTAAAATTTATAAGAAATATTTCAATTTGTATAATAGCAGTAATTTTAGTAGCAATAATTTTAAATATTACACCAGGATATAAAAGAGATAAATATGGAGATGTTGTAAATTTAGTTTTAAATGAAAAAAATATTACAGAGAAACTAAAAAACGATATTTATTTAAGCGAAAAAGGAGTTATATATTTATCTAAAACTGATGTAAAAGAATTATTTGATGAAAATATATATTATGATGAAAGGTATAATCAAATTATAACAACATCAGATACAAAAGTTGCAAATATTGCAATAAATAATAAGCAAATAACTGTAAATGATTCAACTGTTGATATGTTAGAACCTGTAATTAAAATAAATGATGAAATATATATACCAATTTCAGATATGACTTTAATATATAATATTGAGGTTAAGTATATTAAAGAGAAAAACATAGTTATTATAGATAACTTAGATAAAGGAATGATTAAAGCGGATATAGCCGAGGATACAGAAATAAGATATAAACCTAGAACATTGTCAAAAATTGTTGGCGAATTAAAAACAGGAGATGCTATTAGTTGTTTTTATACAACAAGCAAAGGCTGGAGAGAAATAAGGACAGAAGATGGAATTGTTGGCTATGTAAAAGCTAACAAAATTACAAATGAGTATATTTTGAGACAAGATATGAAAGAAAAAAATGATGCAAAAGAAATTTCAATTTATACAGATAATGATGGTCAAAAATATGTTGATAATGAAAAAATAGAATTTGTAAATTTATATAGTAATAAAGAAGTAACAGATGATTTAAAAATTTGGTTAAGTGTTAAAACTGATATTTTGGAAAGTGTATCAGAGAATTTGTTAGAAGATTATAAAAAGAGAACATGCTTAATAGATGAAATAGTTAATAATGCTATTTTAAATAAAGCTACTGTAGTAAATATTGAGTGTAATGGAAATGAAAGTCAAGAAATAAAAAAGAGATTTATAATTGAACTTGCTCCAAAATTAAGAGAAATTGGTATTTCTACAAGTATTGTATTAAAAGAAGAAAATAAAGATGATTATTTAAAAATTGTAGATTATATAGTAACAGATATGTAAGAGAGGATAAAACATATGAAAAAGGATAAATTAAATAAAATAATAATAATTGGAATAGCTGTTATAACAGTTTTAATTATAATTGCGTTAAGTTGGTATTTAATTTCAATAAAGTCTGTAAAAAGAATGAAAAAAAATTCGAAAGAAGCAGCTGAATCTATAGAAATAACTATTCCTTTAGGTACAGGAAAATCTGAAATTGCAGATTTATTGGAAGAAAATAAATTAATAAAAAGTAAATTAGCATTTAAAATATATGTTAAGTTAAACAAGGTTTCGAATTTTCAAGCTGGAACATATTATTTAAATCAATATATGAATATAAAAGAAATATGTAACACTTTGCAAACAGGAATTATGTATGATCCAAATCAAATAAATATTACATATATAGAGGGGAAAAATATAAGGAATTTAGCAAAAGTAATTGCAGAAAAAACAAATAATACAGAAGAAGATGTTTTTAATAAATTAAAAGATAAAGATTATATAAATGAATTAATAGAAAAATATTGGTTTTTATCTAATGATATTAAAAATAAAGATATTTATTATTCACTTGAAGGATATTTATTTCCTGATACATATACAATTACAAATGAAGATGCAACAGTAGAAGAAATATTTGAAAAAATGTTAGATAGAATGGATAATGTATTAAGTGAATATAAAAATGAAATAGAAAATAGTGAATATTCATTACATGAAATATTGACTATAGCATCTATAATTGAAACTGAATCAACAACAGAAGAAAGTAGAAAAGATGTTGCAAGTGTTATATATAACAGATTAAATAAGGGGATGGCAATACAAAGTGATGTTACAACATATTATGCAATTAAGGTTGATGTTGATGAAAGAGACTTATATCAAAAAGAAATAGATGCATATAATGCATATAATACAAGAGGGCCAAATATGGAAGGGAAATTACCTGTTGGACCAATTGCTTCTGTAAGTAAAACAAGTATAGAAGCTGCTCTTAAACCAAACAATACAAAATATTTATATTTTATAGCAGATAAAAATGGGAAAACATATTTTACAAAAACAAATGATGAACATAACGAGAAAATTAATGAACTTAAGTCTAGTGGCTTGTGGTTTGAATATTAGAACAAATGATGAACAAGATAACTTTAAATTTTATCTTGTTCATCATAAAAAAATTAAAAAAGATATTGACAACAATAGTATAACAGTAGTATAATACAAAATGTCGTAAGACAATGCCAGTTATTTAAATGCAGATGTGGCGGAACTGGCAGACGCACAGGACTTAAAATCCTGCGGTTGAATAAACCGTGCCGGTTCGATTCCGGCCATCTGCACCAAATAAAAAATGTAGCATAAGCTACATTTTTTTTAATAAGAAAAAAGTAGGACTCGAAAAGGAGTGCACCCAAGTTTCGAGCTGGACAGGAGCCATCCGAAACGAAGGGGAAAATATATAATACTACAGAAAATTTATTTGACAATTCTTAATTATCTATGCATAATAAATATAGGAAATGACAAATCCACAAACGTGGTTTTGCCAAGTAAAATGAGAAAATTCACATCGACCTAGCAAAGTACAGATGTGAATTTTTTATTTATGTAGTTGCTTATCAACCCAGTTCTTATACAGCCTGACGTCCCCAATGGCACATAGTAATTAGCTTTAAACATTATTTTGTTGAAATATGAAATAATTTGTAAATAATTATTGAATTTTGAATGATTTTATACTTAATAAGTTTTTAGGTACTACTGCTTTGATAGAATTAATTGTTTAACTTGCAATTAATGTTTTAGTAATAGTATTTGTTAATAATTTCTGTTACAGTTTCTTTGTATTTACTATCAACATTTAGGGATTTATTTACCAAATAATTTTTTTAGTCTATTTAATATTTTTATAAAAAAAGATTCTTTATATGGTATAAGTTCCATATCTTTATGAACAGATTCATAATTATTGTTAATATTATTTTTTTTATTTTTAAATAGATCATCTGAATTATAAATGGGATATTTTATTAATATCTCTTTATTATTCAAATCTATTTTTTTATATTTGTATAAATTATAAAATTCATCAGATGAAATAAGTTTTTTATATATAGTGTCAATTTGGTTATCTAATATTCCAATATCCTGTAAAACCATATAGGCATCATTTTTGTTCATTTTAAAAAAACAGGTTTCATCATTCAAAATATTTTTGATTATTTCATTTCGTTTGTAACTTTTATTTATTTTCTTTAAATAGAGAATATTCGAATCATTAATTAATCTTAATTCGCTTAATTGAGTCATTCTATTACCTCCCTGTCTATTCCAGGAAGTTTATGCTTTTCACTTTCGTATATTAATTCTCCTGAATTTAATCTAACAATAATATCTTCTTCAGAACAAGTTGTCAAATTTAATGTATCTGTATCTATTAGATAAACTCCTTTTGAAAAAATTTCACTTTTTTCCTGTTTTGGTTGTCTTAATAAAATATGTCTTTTATATTTTTTACTACAATCATTTTCTTTTTGTAGTTCTCCTAAATAAGCTCGTTCTAATTTTGTATCTCCAAAATAGTTAGTTTTTCCAATTCCCCATAATGTTTGGGCAAATTCATTTCCAAATATATGATTTGATTTCATAATTTCTAATAATGATTGTAATTTTAGAGTAATATCATTTGGTATATCTTGTTCTTGTGGAATGCTCTTTAATTCCTGAACATATTCTTTTATAGACTGAGGTTTCTTACCTAATACTTGGGGATAAACTTTATCTAGTGCTTGTTCTATAAGTCCTTCTCTATCAGAAATAGTCTTTACACCTTTTAGTTTTATACCATTTTTGGCTTTCATTAAATCATTTGTAGAATCTTTGTCAGAAGCAACATTTATGGCTTCTACAGTTGCAGATACATTTTCGGTATAAAAGCCAGCCAAAGCATGTCCTTCGTTCGCGCCTTCTAAAATCATTACTGCTGTTATGTCACCATCAAGTTCATTTATTAATTTTGTATACATTCTAGAAAAATCATAACAAGTAATTTTATCACCAGGTATTAATCCCTCTAAATGATCTTTTGAAAATGTAGATTCATAATTAACTTTATTTAATTTATCTCTGTACAAATAACCTTCATCATAAGAGAATATAGTACACATTTTGCAATATATATACATAGCTTGTTCTTCTAAAGATAAACCTTGAGGTATATCTGCAAAAATGGCTTCACGAATTTCTGGTGTTATTTTCCAACCAGGTTCATCTCCATCTCTAATGACAATATCTAGAATATTAGGCCATCTTGAAAATGTATAACTAGGATTTACATATCTATCTATGTTTATTTCATCAAATATTTGAGAATATCTATTTTTTAATTCTTCCAAATTTGTTATAAAAAAATTACTTGAAATACAATTTTTATTACTTAAATTTCCACTAGCATCTTTGTTACCAAAAATTTGTCCAAGATGCTTTAAATATTCATTTCTAGAAATTTCTTGACCATCTATAGCAAAAGTTTTAGAGTTGTTACTATAGTCAAAAAATTTAGAAAGCATATCATCACTTGATAATATTTCAAATATTTTATCTAATAATATTGGATTGACATCATTTGTACTTGAATATAGGTTTTTAAAACTTGATAAATCTCGAGAGCATATCATCTTATTAATTCTAGAATATTCTAATGAATCCGTAGGATAATTTTTTAACATATTTTGACATTCTTGTAATATTTGATACATTGAAAAATTAGTACCACCATAATAGCTTCTACCTGTAAAATTTCCAGACTCATCATATGTTTGTTCTAATCCCAATTGAATAGGATTATCAGGCATTTCACATCCATCGGTTATATAATGAAAATGTAATGATTCTATAGTTTTATCACTTGGTATCATGTTTTTTATTAATAAATTATACTGTTCTTCTGGCAATGATAAAATTGTGTTTATTCCATCTATCATACGATTAATTTCTTCTTTTGAAGATATTATATTCATTTGTACCTCCTAATAAGAATAATTACAATTTAAATACATTATTACATAAATAACTATTTTTTACAATATTAGAATTACAATTGTTAACTTATTTTGATTTAAATTTCAATTCTTGTATAGCTTTATCTATCAAATAAATCTGTTTTGTAGATAATCCTTGTTTAAAGTAAATATGTATTAAAAAACAGATTATAATAAAATAAAAATGATTTTTAAAAATTACAAGTTCAAAATTGAAAAATTTACGATTAGGCATATAATTAAACTAAAAAATATAGGTTTAAAATAGATAT
>DCHW01000030.1 GCA_002314935.1 Clostridiales bacterium UBA1742
TGACACATCATTGACTAACCTACAGAATAATATCAAAAGAAGAATTAAAACAATTTGTTTTTACTTATATAAATGATAAAATTTTAAATTTAGAAGAAGTTTTAAAAAGAGAAGAAATCTCGTTAGCCATAGCTAACATACCTAATTTAATATATCAAAAAGAAGTAGTTAATAGAGTGAAATTTTGGGGAGAGTACAGAAAAAATAGTTTTGAATTTTTATTGCAAAGAGAAGATAATGCTACTGATAGGTTAATAGATGTATTAATAATTTTAAAGAAAAATGGATTGAATTTAACTGAAATAAAACAAGATATAACCCTAGAAGATATTTTAAAGGGTAATCTAGAAAAAGAAAAAATATTATTAGAGTTAAAACAAAAATTTTATGACATAAATGATATAATGTATATAGGCCGTAGATTAGGCAATCAAAAGAATAGAGATTTAGAGTTTTTTAAAGAAGAGTTATTAAAGGCAGATATAAAGTTAACAGATGAAGAAATAAAATATCTAACAGAAATAGAAACAAATTTACAGAAAAAAGATAGAAATACAGAAGAAGTTATACAAATAGTATTGTTATTAAAACAAAACGGAATAAAATTAACTGATATAAAGCAAGACAAATCAATAGGAGATTTATTAAATAATAATGAAAATAAAGAAAAAATATTAATAGAATTAAAAAAAATATCTCAATATATAGATGAGAAACATCCTATAGGTGTAAGAGTGTCTAAACAAAAGATGAATAATATACTTGACTTCAAAAAAAAGTTAGAAGAATCTGGTATAGAAATAACAGATGCGGAAATAAAACATTTAACTACAATTGAAACACAGCAAGAAAAAAGCGAAAGGGTAACAAAAGAATTAGTTCAGGTTTTAAGTATACTAAAGAAAAATGGTATAGACTTAACAAAAATAAAGAAAAATAAATGCATATTAAAATATTTACTAGAAGACAATCTATATAAACAAGATATACTAATGCAAATACAGCAAATATCAGATGAAATAAATGGAGATTGGGATATCGGAGGAAGATTAATAACACAAAGACACAATAAATTAAATGAATTTAAGAATGAACTAGAAAAATCAGGGATACTATTAACACCAAAGGAATTAGTATATTTAACTACAATAGAAAGAAATCAAGAAATAAAAGAAAGAAAAACAAAAGAACTTGTTCAAATATTAATAATATTAAAAAATAATGGAATAGAATTAACTCAAATAAAAAAAGATTCTTTAAAATTATGTGATATGTTAAAAGATAATCCAAAGAAGGAAAAAATAATGGAAGAAGTTCAAAAAATATCAAACAAAATAGATGAAAATTGGAATATCGGAAATAATCTTTTAAATGTAAGGCATTCTAAATTAGAAGAATTGATTCAAATTTCATTTGAATTAGGATTAAGCTTAACAGATAAAGAAATAAAATATTTAACAGTAGAAACGAAACAAGAGGAAAGTAAAAGAAAAACAAAAGAACTGGTTCAAATGTTATTAGTATTCAAGCAAAATGGAATAGAATTAACTGATATAAAGCAAGATAAAACTATAGAAGATATTTTAAGTGGACATATGTATAGAGAAAAAATATTAGTAAAATTGCAAGAGATATCTAAAGATGTAAACGAAAAATATTATATTGGTTCTAAAATTTCTACACAAAAAGCGAGTAATTTAAATAGATTTAAAAAGGAATTAGAAGAATCTGGTATAGAATTAACAGATGAAGAAACAAAATATTTAACAACAAAACAAACATCTACAGATAAAAAGGAAAGAGCAATAAAAGAATTTGTAGAAGTGATAAGAATATTAAAAAAATATGAAATTGAGTTGACAGGAATAAAAAATCCTACTAAAATAGGAGATTTAATCGAAGGAAAAGAGAATAAAGAAAAAATACTAATGGAGTTACAGGAGATATCAGAAGAAGTTAATGAAGAATTCAATATAGGGAGAAGACTAAATAATCAAAAGAGTAGAAATATAGAAGAATTTAGAAAAGTATTAATTTCTTCTGGAATAGAATTAAGTGAAAAAGAAGTTTCGATTTTAACTGAAAAAAAGATAGAATAGATACACCAAGATTTGTTCAAATATTGACAGTTTTAAAAAAATATAATTTAGATTTAAGAGTTATATCTAGAAAAACAACTATATTGGATGTTTTAAATGAAACTGATAATAAAGAAAGAATATTATCAGAGTTGAAAGAAATATCAAAAGAAATAAATGAAGAATGGCCTATTGGTGAAAGAGTAAGTAAGCAAAAAAATAAAAAATTAGAAGAATTTAAAACAGAATTAGAAATATCTGGTATAGACTTAACAGAAGAAGAATTAAAACATCTAACAGAGAAAAAAGTAAATAAAAAAATCAAAGATACTGTAAAACAAAACAAGGGGAATTTATCTGAAGCTATTCAGGCTGGAAGAGAGTTAGAAGCGGAAATATTGATAGCAGAGAAAGTATCAGAAAGGAGTGCAAGTGATGGACGAGGATAATAAAATAAAAAGTTATTACATAGAAAATACTAAATTTAGTAGAATTGCACTTGCACAAGTATATGAAATTCTTATTGAATATGAAGATGGAATAGAAAATGTTCCAGAGAATGTAATAAGATTCTTAGATGATAACAGAGATAAAGAATATGTTTTTGATTATGGTGATGACTTAGAAAACTTTAAATTAGAAAAAGATGCTGAAAATTTGTTAATATATATTTATACAAAATATTTAGCTCCAGAAGAAGAACGAAGAGTTATAGAAGATATTGCAAAAATGCAAGCTATTCAAAAAGAAAAACAAGAACAATTTTCAAGTGATGTGTTTAATTCTAATAGTGAAATAGAAGAGAAGATACAAGAAAATGTTTTGCCAGTAGAATATAAAGAGTCTTTAATAAAGAAAATTCTAAGATTTTTTAAAAATATATTTAAAAGAAAATAAGGAGGAATATTATGAGTCCAGAAAAAGAATTAAAAAGACATGTTAAAGTATTAGAAGATATAAAAAATGCTTCTAATAAAGAAGAATTACCAAATGTAACACTATCTAACATTACAAAATATCTTGCAAGCAATGCATCTTTCGATAAAGTACATATAAGCCAAACAGCATTTAAACCAGTTACTGATGCACTATCAAAATATAATTATTTTACAGTGCCAGAAGTAAAAAATGCGTTTATGACGGTATTAAGAGAAAACTACGAAGGAAAAACAGAAGAGGAATATGAAGCACTATATACACAAATATCAGAGGGGACAAGCATTGGAAATTATTTAGTAGAAATACAAGAAAGAACAAAAAAACTTGAACAATTTGAGCAAACACAAGATTTAGAAAATCATAAAGAAATTTTAAGACAAATAGAGAATGCATTTGAAATAAAAGAATTACCAAGTGTAGGAAAAGGGATTTTAAATAGAAAAATACAAGAAGATACAAAAAATGATTATACAGATAGACTTGCAATTATCAAATTACAAGAAATATCTGATTGTATTTTAAGTAAAAAAGATGAACAAGAAATTAAAAATGCAATTTTAAAAATGTGCCAAGAATTTGAATTAAGTGAAGAAGAAACTAAATCAATGTATGAACAAGTAAGCTCCCAAGTACTTGCAGATAAAAGACTTGGATATATAGTAGAAGAAATAGAAAAAAAGATGCAAAAGTTTTAAAAATATATAAAGATGATCATGAAAGAACAATGGAACGAATAAAAGAAGCAAAAAGAATTAGTCAGTTACCACAAAATTTAACATTTTCTAGTTTAGCAGGTTACTTAAGTGGAAATACAACAATATATCCAAAAACAGATAAAATTTCTAGTACAGAATTAAAAGATTTAACACAATTATTATTAGAGGGAAAAACTTTTGAAGATAGAGAAATTAAGGAAAAAGTTAGAAAAATTGCAGAAGATAAATACCCAGAAAGTGCAGAAGAAGCATATAATCTTTTATATGAAAAAATAGCAACACTTCCAAGAACAAATTATATGGTAGAAGAAATAAATTATGCTCAGTCAAGACAAGAAGAATTTATAGGAAGAAATTGTAGTAATGTAAATGTGTATTTTATTCCAAATCCAAATACACCAATGGATGGAGGAAGATTTTATAATTGTTACATAAATAGGGTAGAAAATTTAGATTTAGGGGAAATATTACCATTAGATTTAGATTCAATTGTTCCTCCTGGAATGGATGTAGATAGTGTAGAATGGTATGTACAAGAAAAATACGACCCAACATTTAAAGCAGCAGGAGGAATCATTTTAAACAAAGATGAAACAATCGGAAATGTAAGTGTATTTAAACCTTCAGATGGAACAGTAGGAATAACACCAGAAGAAAAAGGAAAATATGAGCAATTAAAAGAACTAAAAACACAGGTGAGTGAAATTATAAAAGATAGAAAAGAAAAAATGAAACAATTTGCAGATTTACAAAAAAGCTTATTTGCATATATGGACGATCAAGATGCAAAACTTGCAGAATTAGAAGAAAAAATAAGTCAAATTCAAGGTGATGAAGAATTAGGACAAGCAACACCAGAAAATAAACAACCAGAGAATAATAGAGAAGAAAGGTAAAAGGAGGTTTAATATGGCACCTAGAATATTTTCTATAAATAAAAATGGAGAAAAAATAGATTATAATGTAATATTAACTTTTAAAAGTGAAATAAATAAAAAAGATTATGTGGTATATACAGACAATTCTTATGATGAAGAAAACAAATTAAGAATATATGCTGCAATATATAATCCACTAAGTAATAAATTCATTAAAGAAGTAGAAGAACAAGAAGAATGGGATGAAATTTATAGATTATTAGATAAAGTACTAAAATAAAATGAAAGAAATTAATAGAAAAATTACAAGAAGAAGGGAAAACAAACGAAGAGATAAGGAATCTACTAGTAAACAGTTTTACAGAATATATATCATTGTAAAATAGGTGAAAAAATGTCAAAAGAAAAATTAGAGGAAGTAATTGAATATGAAGATGAAGAATTAGATGAAGATTACATAGAAGATCAAGAAGAATTAAGTGACAACGATCAAGTAGAACAAGATAGTAAAGGACAAGTTAATTTCAAAAGTGTAAATCATCATAAAAGAGCAGAAGCAAACGAAGTAGAATCAGATGGAGAAATAGCAACATATGTAAATTATGCTTTAGAATATTTTGGGTATAGATGCGCTTTATCGGGAGAGAAGTTTGTTATTTTTGATAATCCAGTAGAAAGAGAAGGATATAAAAGAAATAGTAATTTATCAGCAGAACATATATTAGCATTAACAGCAGGAGGAAATGATATAATTCCTAATATTGTTCCTAGTGTGCTTCAATATAATATACAAAAAAATGGATATTATATATTAGATTGGTGGCCAAAAGCAAAAGATATAAATGGAAATCCAATATATATTCCAGAAAAACTATTAAAAATAGTAAATTATATGTTGAAAAGTTTGCAAATAAGAAAAGATTTAGGAATAAAAAAACAACCTAGAGAATATAGAAAAAGACTATTAACACCAAATGAAATAGATGAATTTTTGATGCAAGAAGGAATTGCACAAGGATTAATATCAGATACCATAACAGCAGCTACTGAATTAGAAGATGGAAAAAGTATCCTAACACAAATACCCCCACAAGAAGGAGCAATACCAAGTTTAGCAAAACAAAAATATAAAGAAACAAAAATAACAGAAGCAATGTTTTTAACAGATGCTTTAGAAGTGTTGGGAAAAGAAGAAAAAATACCACAAGAAATAACAGCAAAACTTCAAAGCATGTATAAAGAAATAGAAGGAGAAATACCATTTGAAATAGAAGTACGAAGAAATATATTATCTGATTTAGAACAAATGGGGATAGAAGATAATAAATATACAGTAGCAAATGATTTGTTAGTAAATTCAGATATATTAGAACAAGTAAGAAATACAGAAAATAGTGAATACAAAATTTTATATATAAATGAATATTTATCAAAAAAGACTGAAAGTTTAAAACAAATATTTTCAGAAGAATATTTAAAAGAGATAATATCATATAAGCCAGAAGTTTTATATGATTTTAAAAGTTCAAAAGAAGAAAAAGAATTAATAGATTTATATATAAAATATACAGATAATAACAAAATAAATATTAAAAATTTAAGTAAAATATATTTAAGAAACATATTAGAAATCAAGAAGTGGATGGAAGAAAATAAAACAATCAAGCCACCAAGATATCAAAACAAGAAGAATATTGTTCCAAAAAATGAAGCAAAATTAGGAAGCGATTTAGTATCAATAAGGAGTGCATTAATAAAACCATATCGAGAGTTAAATAATGAAGAAGAAAAAGAAGAATATAAGAGAAAACATCCAGAATTAGAATATGTTATGGCTATAGTTGAGGAAATAGATAGAAATAATGTTAAAATAAAAGGAGAACAAAAATATTATATAAATATATTAAAAATAAAAGAGTGGATGAAAGAAAATAAAACAACAAAACCGCCAAGAAAACAAAATGAGAAAAAAACAGTACCAGAAGAAGAAGCAAAATTAGGAAGAGCTTTAGCCACTATAAAACAAGAATTAATAAAACCGTATAAAGATTTAAAAAATAAAGAAGAAAAAGAAGAATATAAAATGCAACATCCAGAACTAGAAGAAATAATGGCTATAATAGAAGAAATAGATAGAAATAATGTTAAAATAAAAGAAGAACAACCACATTATATAAATATATTAAAAATCAGAGAGTGGATGGAAGAAAATAAAACAACCAAGCCACCAAATAAGCATGACAAAGATAAAAAAACAGCTAAATTAGGAATTGCTTTATCAAGGATAAGGCAAGAATTAATAAAACCATATCTAGAGTTGAAGAATAAAGAAAAAAAAGCAGAATATAAAAAACAACATCCAGAACTAGAAGAAGTAATGAAAATAGTAGAGGAAATAGATAAGAATAATATTTTAATAAAAGAAGAAAAAATATATTATATAAATATGTTAAAAATAAAAGAGTGGATGAAAGAAAATAAAACAACAAAACCGCCAAGAAAACAAAATGAGAAGAAAACAGTACCAGAAGAAGAAGCAAAATTAGGAGGAGCTTTAGCTACTATAAAACAAGAATTAATAAAACCGTACATAAAAATGCAGGATGAAGAAGAAAAAGTAGAATATAGAATACAACATCCAGAAATAGAAGATGTAATGGCAGTGGTAGAAGAAATAGATAGAAATAATCCTAAAAATAAGAAAAAAATAAAAGATACTGTGAAACAAAATAAAGATAATTTATCTGAAGCTATGCAAGCTGGAGAAGAATTAGAATCCGAAAAATTGATGACAGAAAAGGTTGAAGAGATGAACAAAGGTGATGGTATAGAGAAATAAAACGAATTCATTAAAATATATAAGAAAAATTTGGGAAAAGAAAACTAATAGTTAATCATATAGATTAAAATAATTTGACCACTTTTTTGACCACAACCGAAACGAGAAATAATGGAAATATTGAGATATAAAAAAATAAGTGTTGTTCTGAAAGCCTTACAGAATAGCACTTTTTTAAACTCTATGGAAATAATGAAATTAGGAAGGTTCTTCTCATAACCCGAAGGTCGTAAGTTCGAGTTTTATCCACGCAACCATATTAAAATAGGCATTCTATAGAAATATAGGATGCTTATTTTTTATGTTTTGACCACAACCTGAATGAGATATAATGGATTTATTTTGATTTAATATAATTTTTTCGAATAATTTTAATAAATTTGCTTAAAATACATTTACAAATATGCCACAAAACGATAAAATGGTGGCATATTTGTAAAGGAGATAACTTATGATTGATAAAATTTTAAAAATTATGAAAAAAAATAATAATATAATAACACCTTCACAGCTAGAAAAATATGGAATATCTAGAGTATATTTATCAAAAATGGAAAAAGAAGGTATATTAGAAAAAATTGAAAGAGGAATCTATGTAACTAAAGAATTTAAATATGATGAATATTATATTTTTCAGTTAAAATATCCCAAAATAATATTTTCATATAACACAGCTTTGTATTTTTATGAAATGACTGAAAGAACACCTATAAAAATGGATGTATCAGTTCCAAAAAATTATAATCCATATAGATTCAAAGATTTAGTTAATGTATATAGAATAAATGATGAAATATTTGACTTAGGAGTTACTTACAAAGAATCACCATTGGGAATGAAAGTAAAAATATACAATTTAGAAAGAACAGTATGTGATATTATAAAAGATAAGAATAGTTTAGATATTGAAATAAGAAATAAAGCAATAAAAAACTGTATAAAAAGCAAGGAATTTAATGCAAATAAAATGTTTGAATATGCAAAAAAAATGAAGATATACGAAAAAGTAAAAAATTATATGGAGGCAATTATATGATAAAAAATGCAAAAAGTTTGATGGATAAGACAAGAAATTTAGCTCAAAAATGCAATATAACAACAAACGAAGTATTATAAAATTATATGTTTGAAAGAATATTAGAAAGGTTATCAATTTCAAAGTATAAAAATAATTTTATATTAAAAGGTGGGCTACTATTATCTTCAATAATGGGAATTGATATTAGAACAACAATGGATATGGATACATGCATAAAAGGAATAATTTTAACTGATGAAGAACTATATCAAGTATTAAATGAAATATTAAGCATAGATGTTGGAGATAATGTAAAATTTGAAATGAGAAATTCTAATCCAATAAGAGAAGAAGATGATTACGGTGGATTAAGATATAATATAGTAGCTGTATTTGATAATATAAGAGTAAATTTAAGTATTGATATTGCAACAGGGGATTTAATTACACCAAGAGAGATTGAATATGATTATAAAATGATGTTTGAAGATAGAAATTTAAAAATAATAACATATAACATTGAAACAATTATTGCAGAAAAATATCAAACAGTAATATCAAGAGGTATTTTAAATAGTAGAATGAAAGATTATTATGATTTATACTATTTACTGACATATAAAACCTTTTCGAAAGATAAGTTAAAAGAAGCAGTTGTAAATACTTTTAATAAAAGAGTAACTGATCTAAATAGTACAAATTTAGTACTTAAAGAAATTGAAAAAAGTGAATTTACAAAAGATTTATGGGTAGCTTATGCAAAAAAACATAGTTATACTCAAGATGTAAAGTTTGAGAATATAATAACTAGTATAAGAAAAATAGAAGAACTGATAAATTGATGGAAAATACTTTAAAAATGCAAATGTTTGATGTATAATAAATATGTAGTATTTCAATTCGACCATTCGCGTGATACTACCTAAGGAATTATAATAAAGAATGTTATAAAATCTTTCTTTATGAATGGCAAAATTTTAACCATAGCAAAATTATGGTTGTTTTTGCTTGTTTATGAAGGGAGGTTTTTATTGTTTTATACAACCAAAATTAATTTTTAGGAGAGAATATAAATGAATGAAAAAGAATTAAAATATTATAACAAAAGAGGAAATTGGAATTTTTCAGAAATAAAATGCATCATAGAAAAATTAACAAATTGGGATTATTATGAGAAAATAAAAGAAAATTCAAATGAAAAATCACTTTGTTTAGATTTAGGAACAGGTGGAGGAGAAAAAGTTTTAAAATATTATCCAAAAGTTGGAATGATAATTGGAACAGATTTTGCAAAAGAAATGATTGAAACTGCAAGAAGGAATGCTTTAAAATATCCAGACAAAAATGTTAAATTTACTGTAATGGATAGCTTAAACATGACATTTCCAGCAGAAACTTTTGATTTGATATCTGCAAGACACACAATCATAAATGCAAAACAAATATACAAAACATTATCAAAAAATGGTGTATTAATAATTGAAGGAGTGGATAAAAAAGATTGTTGGGCAATAAAAGAATTATTTGGTAAAGGTCAAGCCTATAGTGATGAAATAGCTATATCTGAAAAAGATTATAACGACATAAAAGAAGCAGGATTTTCAAAAATAGAGAAAGTTAAAATATTAGAAAATGAATATTATGAAACAGAAGAAGATTTAATGAAATTATTAATTGAAACTCCAATATTGGATAATTTTTCAGAAATAAGAAATGATTTTGAGCATTCTGGCAAAATAGAAAAAGAATTATTTGATGAATATGTAAGAAAGTTTAAAACAGATAAGGGAATATTATTAAAAAGAGTTTCTTATGGAATTGTGGCAGTAAAATAGCTAAATATAGTTGACTTTGAATGGTTAATTATGGTAAAATACTAATAATTTAAGAGTGTATCTAAGTGTTATATAATATACGAGCGGTACAGGGTAATAAAATTACCTACACTTTTTATAGGAAATAGAAGTCTTATGAAGGAGTCTTAATAAAGATTTTTTCATGAGGCTTTTTGTTTTAGGAGGGATGTATATGCAAACACAAAAATTAGAAACGGAAAGACTAATTTTAAGAAAACTTAAGTTAGAAGATGAAAATGAAATTTTTAATAATTGGACAAGTGATGATGAAGTATCTAAATATGTTAGATGGTCAATACATAAAAGTATTGAAGATACAAGAGAATATTTAAAAAATGTAATGGAAACATATAAAAAAGAGAAGAATGCTGAATGGGGAATTGTTTTAAAAGAAACAAATGAACTAATTGGAGCTTTGGGATGTTTTTTTAATGATGAAGAGAATAGATATGAAATTGGATATAATATTTCAAGGAAACACTGGAGAAATGGATACACAACAGAAGCTTTAAAAAAAGTAATGGAATATTTAATAAACGAAGAACATATAAAATCATTTATATGTTCACATGCAAAAGATAATCCTGCATCTGGAGCGGTTATGAGAAAAGCTGGTTTTAAATATGTAAAAGATGATACTTATGAAAAATTTGATAAAAGTCAAAAATTTGATTGTAAAGTGTATTATTTAGAGGCAATAAATCTTACAAAACGTTCTAAATAATATAATATCTGAAGGAGAAAGATTATGAATAATTTAATTAATTTTAAATTAAATAATTGGTGGAATGTATGGAAAAATAATCACCCATACAAATTTGTCGTGCTTTAAAATATAGGATAAAGTAATATTTAAGCACATGTATGGAGTGATTTAAAAATCCATATATGTGCTTTTTTGTATGCTTTAAAGGAGGTGGTGCATATGGAATCTGACTGGCACTGGTTAAATATAAAGAATTATTTTAAGAAAGAAGGAATTAATTATGAATTATGGAGAATTTGGTGGACAATATGTACCACAAGAATTAAAAGAAAAATTAAATGAAATTGAAGAAGAATTTTTAAAAGCAAAAGATGATGAAAATTTTAAAAGAGAGTATATGTATTATTTAAAGCAATATGTTGGAAGACCAACACCACTCTATTATGCAGAAAACTTAACTAAATATGTAAATGGGGCAAAAATATATTTAAAAAGAGAAGATTTAAATCACACAGGGGCACATAAGATAAATAATGCAATAGGTCAAATATTACTTGCAAAAAGAATGAATAAAACTCATATAATAGCAGAAACAGGAGCTGGACAACATGGAGTAGCTACAGCAACTGTTTGTAGTTTATTTAATATTAAATGTACAATTTTTATGGGAAAAGAAGATATAAAAAGGCAAAAAGTAAATGTAGAAAAAATGAAATTATTAGGAGCTAATATTGTAGAAGTAAGTGAAGGAGAAGGAACATTAAAAGAAGCGGTTGATGTTGCTTTTAGATATTTGTTAGAAAATCCAGATGTATTTTATTTAATTGGTTCATGTGTTGGACCTAGTCCATATCCAGAAATGGTAAAATATTTTCAAAAAATTATCGGAGAAGAGGCTAAAAAACAAATATTAGAACAAGAAAATAAATTACCTAAAGCAATTATTGCATGTGTTGGAGGAGGTAGCAATAGTATAGGATTATTTACGGATTTTATTAATAATAAAGAGGTAGATATATTTGGAGTAGAAGGTGCTGGATTAGGAGTTGAAACAGGAAAACATGCTTCTGCGATTTATAATAATAAAATAGGTATACTACATGGAATGAAAACGTATATAATGCAAGATAATGATGGAAAAATTCAAGATGCATATTCAATATCGGCAGGATTAGATTATCCAGGAATTGGACCAGAACATGTTTATTTAAGTAAAATTGGAAGAGTAAAGTATGATAGTATAACAGATGAAGAAGCAATAGAGGCTTTTAAAATATTAACTAAATTAGAAGGAATAATACCAGCTTTAGAAAGTAGCCACGCAATTGCCTATGCAATAAAAATTGCTAAAAAATATAATAAGACTGATAGTATAATAGTTAATTTATCAGGAAAAGGAGATAAAGATATAGATACAATAACCAATATGATATAGAAAAAAAGGAACACTCTTTATAAAGAGTGTTCTTCTGATTCTATAATTTGATTCCAAAAATGTTCTTGTTCTCCAGATATTTGAGCTAATTTGTTTATTCCCTCCTTATTTAGTTGTATATCAAATACACTAAGTGCACCATAGAAATCGTTATTTTTTACTAATTCAATATATTGTTTTATTTTTTTTACTCCATTTTCTTTATCATTTAAATATTGTTTTATAATTGTTGGATATATTAATCCTGCTATTGCATATCTTTTTTCAATTTGCATTCCTTCACCATTATTATTTATAATGTTATCTAAAATTGCTTTTATATACTCAGGGTTAAAGTAATTATTAAGAATAGTATTTTTAATCCATTCTCTTGAAATTATATCCTCTTTTTCTTTTTGTTTTGCTAATAATAACATTGCATATACTTGTTCTGTATGGATATATAAGTTTTTAGTTCTATAGCATATATGTTCTTTAATTGCACTTCTAGAATATGTTGTGTTTTTTAATAAATAATCAGTTAACATTCCTTCAAATAGAATAGTTATACTTTCTGATAATAAATCTACTGCATCAATTTTATCTTCTTCAAAATTTCCTTTTTCAATTAAGTCATTTTTTGTTGGAGCTGTATAAGTGTCTGGACGATCAAATAAATGAACAATTTCATGAACTAATGTATACAGTTCATCTATGGTAAGATGCTTATCGTCATTCACAGGAATATGTACTATAGAAAATCCTTTGCGGGAAGATACACTTCCACCGATATCATATTCTTTTATACCATTTTCATCTTGTAGATCATAATTTTTTATTTTTTTTCTATTATATATATTCATTTTTATTTTATTACTTTGCTGTAAAACAGTTTGGATTGCTTTATTATAATATTCTTCATCTATTGATTTGAAAAAATTCAACATAGTTTTTATAGCTTCTTCTTTACTTAAATATGTTTCTACAGCTTTGGGGCGACTTTTAATTGGTTTTCTATTAATAAGCATATTTTTTAAAGCGAATGTTAATAAATCATAATCAAGGTTAACAGCTTCTTTATCTTCTATTACATTATCTATTGAATCATTAAGTTTATTTATTGAATCATCATTTAAAATGTCTCCATTGTAAAATACAAGCATTATTTCCTCCTAATATATTTTTTAATGTTTATATTTTCTATTTAATACCATATAGATTATAACACAGATTTACATAAAACGCAAAATTAAAAATAGATAGTAAAGATATAGAGTGTTTGTTTTTAAAATAAAAAGTGATATAATTTTATTGTATTTTTGTTATAATAAAATTAAGATAAAATACTTGTATAAATATTTTAGTTATGATAAATTTAATTCAATGAAGGACAAGGTTTATGAAGGGAGAAACAAATGAGTAAAGAGTATGAAATTGTCAATAGTATTGAAACATTAGAGAATACTTTTGAAAAAATGAGAAAAGCACAAAAGGAATTTGCAAAGTTTTCGCAAGAAAAAGTGGATAAAATTTTTACTGCGGCAGCTATTGCTGCTAATCAGGCTAGAATACCTCTTGCTAAAAAAGCTGTTGAAGAAACGGGAATGGGGGTTGTAGAAGATAAAGTTATTAAAAACCATTTTGCAAGTGAGTATATTTATAATAAATATAGATACACAAAAACATGTGGAATAATAGAAGAGGATGCTATATATGGAATTAAAAAAATTGCTGAACCAATTGGAATAATTGCTGCAGTTATACCAACAACAAATCCAACATCAACTGCAATTTTTAAAACATTATTAGCATTAAAAACAAGAAATGGAATTATTATAAGTCCTCATCCTAGAGCAAAAGATTCAACAATTGCTGCAGCTAAGGTCGTATTAGAGGCTGCAATAGAAGCGGGAGCACCCGAAAATATAATTTCTTGGATAGATGTACCATCATTAGAATTAACAAATTTATTAATGCAATCAGCAGATATAATACTTGCTACAGGTGGACCTGGAATGGTTAAATCTGCGTATTCAAGTGGAAAACCAGCTATTGGAGTTGGAGCTGGAAATACACCTGCAGTTATAGATGAAAGTGCAAATATAGTACTTGCTGTTAATTCAATTATTCATTCTAAAACGTTTGATAATGGAATGATATGTGCATCAGAGCAATCTGTAATTATTTTAGATAAAATTTATGAACAAGCTAAAAATGAGTTTAAAAATAGAGGATGTTATTTTTTAAATCAAGAGGAAATAGAAAAAGTAAGAAAAACCATTATAATAAATGGTGCATTAAATGCAAAAATAGTGGGACAAAGTGCATATAGAATTGCAGAATTAGCAGGAATTAATGTTCCAGAAAATACAAAAATATTAATTGGTGAAGTAGAAAGTGTAGAATTATCTGAAGAATTTGCACATGAAAAGTTATCACCAGTTTTAGCAATGTATAAAGCACATAATTTTGAAGATGCAATGGAAAAAGCATATAGATTAATTTTAGATGGAGGAATTGGACATACTTCTTCATTATATGTGGATACTATTAGAGAAAAAGAAAAAATAGAAAAATTTTACACAAAAATGAAGACTTGTAGGGTTTTAATAAATACACCTTCTTCACATGGAGGAATTGGTGATATTTACAATTTTAAATTAACACCTTCGTTAACTCTTGGATGTGGGTCTTGGGGTGGAAATTCGGTTTCTGAAAATGTTGGAGTTAAGCAATTATTAAATATAAAAACTGTAGCTGAAAGGAGAGAAAATATGCTTTGGTTTAGAGCACCAGAAAAGGTATATATAAAAAGAGGCTGTTTACCAGTTGCTTTAGAAGAATTAAAAAATGTAATGGATAAAAAGAGAGTATTTATTGTAACAGATACTTTTCTTTATGAAAATGGTTATACAAAATGTATTACAGATAAATTAGATGAAATGGGAATACTTCATGCAACATTTTTTAATGTTGAACCAGATCCAACACTTGCGTGTGCAAAAGAAGGAACTAAAATGATGGTTGATTTTAAACCAGATTGTATTATTGCAGTTGGTGGTGGATCAGCAATGGATGCAGCAAAAATTATGTGGGTAATGTATGAACACCCAGAAATAGATTTTATGGATATGGCAATGAGATTTATGGATATAAGAAAAAGAATTTATACATTTCCAAAAATGGGAGAAAAAGCTTATTTTATAGCAGTACCTACATCAGCAGGAACAGGTTCTGAAGTTACTCCTTTTGCAGTTATAACAGATGAAAAAACAGGAACTAAGTATCCATTAGCAGATTATGAATTAATGCCTAAAATGGCAATTGTAGATGTTAATATGATGATGAATGCTCCAAAAGGATTAACTGCAGCTTCTGGTATTGATGCAGTTACACATGCTTTGGAAGCTTATGCTTCTATGATGGCAACAGAGTATACAGATGGATTGGCAATAGAGGCTTTAAAAAATATTTTTGAATATTTACCAAGAGCATACAATAATGGAGCAAATGATCCTGAGGCAAGAGAAAAAATGGCTAATGCTGCAACTATGGCAGGAATGGCTTTTGCAAATGCATTTTTAGGAGTTTGTCATTCAATGGCTCATAAATTAGGTGCTTTTCATCATATACCACATGGAATTGCAAATGCATTATTAATTGATGAAGTTATGAGATTTAATTCAGAAGAAGTTCCTGCAAAAATGGGAACATTCTCACAATATGATCATCCACATACTTTAAGAAGATATGCAGAAATTGCAGAAAGCTTAAATTTAGGTGGAAATACAGATCAAGAGAAATTAGAAAGTTTAATTAATAAAATTGATGAACTTAAAGAGCAAATAGAAATTAAAAAATCAATAAAAGAATATGGAATAGATGAAAAAGTATTTTTAGATGGACTAGATTTAATGACAGAGCAGGCTTTTGATGATCAATGTACAAGTGCAAATCCAAGATATCCATTAATGAATGAAATTAAGCAAATGTATATAAATGCATATTATGGGAGGGAAAATTAATGTATCACAATCTTAATAATGAAATTGCTGTTAGACCCAATAAAACGGTTTATAAAGATGAAAATAAAATAATAAAATTATTTGTTGAAAATTATACAAAAGCAAATGTTCTTAATGAGGCATTAAATCAATCTAGAGTAGAAGAAGATACAGATTTAAATATTCCTAAACTTATGGAAGTATCTAAAATAGACAACAGATGGGCAATTGTTACTGAGTATATTGAAGGCAAAACGTTAGAGGAGTTACTTAAAGAAAATCCAGAAAAACAAGATGAATATATTGATTTATTTGTAAATATTCAATTAAATGTTTTATCAAAAACGGTACCATTATTAACTACTCTTAAAGATAAATATAAAAGAAAATTAAAAGAAGCTAGTATTAATGAAAATATAAAATATGAATTATTGCAAAGATTAGATGGAATGAAAAATCATACAAAATTATGTCATGGTGATTTTAATTTAAGTAATATATTAATAAATGATAAAGGTGAATGCTTTATAATAGATTGGGCTCATGCAGCTCAAGGTAATGCTTCTGCAGATGCTGCAAAGACTTTCTTAAATTTGTCTATACAGGGAAAAGAAGAATTGGCTCAAAAATATTTAAATGTTTTTTCAGAAAAAAGTAATATTGGAAAGCATAATATTCAAAGATGGATTCCAATAGTTGCAGCTATTCAAATGAAAAATGCAAGCGAAACAGAAAAAGAATTGTTAAGTATTTGGACTGATATAGTAGATTACCAATAATAAAAAGTTGACTTTTACAAGTCAACTTTTTATTTTATTTATTTAAGTAAAATACACTAAAGCTTAAAATACCAGCAAATATAAGCCAAATAAGATAAGGAATTTGTAAATAAGCAGCAGTTTTATTAGTTTTAGCAAAAAGATAAAACATATATGAAACTAATATAATTAATGCAATTACCCATAGAAATCCTAGAAAGAATAGTCGAAGTTTGAAAAAAATAAGTGACCATAAACTGTTTAGTATAAGTTGGATAAAATAAATTATAATAGAAGTTTTTTTATATTCAGTGTCTTTGCTAGTAATAATTAGATAATAAGAAATCCCCATAAGTATATATAAAATTGCCCAAACTATTGGAAATAATATTCCTGGTGGGGCAAAGGGAGGTTTGTTAATAGAATTATAAATTTCTGTATTGTTTCCACTTAACCAAAATCCAATGCCTCCAGCAGCAAGAGGTATTGCTAAACTTAATAATAATTTTTTTAAATTAATCATAACATCACCAAAAATAGTATATGTAAAAAATAGCATTATATTCTAAATATAATGCTATTTTTAGTATTTAATAAAACAGGTAATTATTCTATGCTGAAATTTTTATTTTTGAAGAAAGTAAATTATTAAGTTTTAATTCTTCGTATTTTAATAAACCATTTTGTAATGCTTTTTTATATGATGTAGAATTTAATCTATATTTTGTTTTACAAAAAGCTTGTATTATTGTAGTGTTAATTATTTCTTCGTTATATTGCATAATGTCAGGGCTTATTGTAATAATTTTATTTTTGCATTTATAAAAACCAGAAGGTAGTTCTTCTATTTTGTAATCTTCGGGTGCAAATTTTAGAATGTGTCTAGCAATTTCCATAGAATATTCTATTTGTGAATTTGCAATTTCTAAATATAATTTTTTTATTGCTAAATTTATTATTTCTGTATTATCTTTTCCTTTATATTTTTTTGGCAAAAATAGATCAATTTCTGTTTCTTTTTTATTTAAATTTATATCGGGATTATTAGTGTAGTTTATGTTTATTTTTAATACTTTTCCTAGAACACTTACTGCTAAATATGCTTTATTATTATTTCTACTTTTAAAATCTAAAATACTCATAAACCAATCCCCCCTAAGGCAAACTTTAAAACTTATGTTCGCTAAACTAAATATATTTTACACACAAAAAATTTGTTTGTCAATATAAAAAATTAAAATTAAGCAAAAATTTATAGTTGTCAATAATTTTTGAAAATTTCACTGTAAAATATCGTTATTTTATTAGCGAAAATTTCACCCATATGTAATCTCTAAGTTAATCCGCTTGCCACGGAGGCAGGCTCAAGATTTAATTTTTTAGGTATAAAATTCAATATTATAGAATGTAGGGGCGATTTTAATCGCCCGATAAAACATTTTATTAAATTTTATATTTATTTTTATGATTTATATAACATTAATTACAAATTTTTATTAGATGTATTTATCTTTGACGGGCGATTAAAATCGCCCCTACAAGGTGAAATATTTGCTTAGGAAGTTCTAAGGTGATATTATCATAAATTTACTATTAAGCAAAAATTTATAGTTAGACAAAAAATAAAAAAAATGTTATAATGTAAAATATTTTTAATATAATAAAAATCTAACGGAAACTAAGGATTCAATTGACTTTTATGGAAAAAAGTGGTAATATTAAATGCGTTAAATTAAATAGGAGAGTGTAATGAAAGAATTATTTATAGATATAATAAAAGATACATTAATAGATGGAGCAAAAATACTTCCATTTTTATTTATAACATATTTATTAATGGAATATATTGAACATAAAACAAGTACAAAAACGAAAAAAATAATAAAAAAATCAGGTAATTTTGGACCAATAATTGGAGGATTTTTAGGTGCAATTCCACAATGTGGTTTTTCTGTTGCAGCTACTAATTTTTATGCAGGAAGAATTATTACTTTAGGAACATTATTTTCTATTTATTTATCAACATCAGATGAAATGCTTCCCATTTTAATATCTAGGCAACAAAATATAGGTCTTATTTTAGAAATACTTGCTATAAAGGTTGCAATTGGAATTTTAGCAGGTGTAATAATTGATTTTGTTTTAAGAATTACAAAAAAAGAAAATAATGATGAATCAATAAAAGAAATATGCGAACATGAACATTGTCATTGCGAAGACGGAATATTAAAATCAGCTATAAAACATACAATAAGTATTCTTATATATATTTTAATAATATCATTTGTATTAGGAATTGCAATTGAATTAATTGGAGAAGATAGAATATCAGAAATAATATCTAGTAATATTATATTAGGGCCTGTAATATCTTCATTAATTGGTCTTATTCCAAACTGTGGATCATCTGTTGTCCTTACGGAATTGTATATTGATGGTGTTTTAAATATGTCAAGTATGATAGCGGGATTATTAGTAAACGCAGGATTAGGATTAATGGTTTTATTTAAAGTTAATAAAAATTTAAAAGAAAATATAGAAATTGTAGGGACATTATATTTAATAGGTGTAATATCTGGTGTGGTTTTAGGATTTATTATCTAAAGGAGAAACATGAAAAAAGTAATAGCATTTATAAACATATTCATAGCTTTTTTAATTGTATATTTTGTGCAAGCCAATTTTTTTAGTTGGTTTAATATTGGTGGAATAATGCCAAATCTTTTTATAATTTTAATGGTATTTATAGGTGCTTTTATGAACAAATATTATGGATTTGCAACTGGTGTAGTTTTAGGATTACTTTTAGATTTTTTTATAGGAAAAGTAATTGGAATTAATTCTATAATTTTAGGAATAGCTGGTTTGTTAGGTGGTATTTTTACTAAAACTTTTTCAAAAGATAATAAGATGACTATGATGGTACAAGTTATGGTAACAACATTAGTATGTGAAATAATTTCATATGGATATCAAATAATTTTATTTGGATTAAAAATTGAAATAGTTACATTTATAAAAATAATTGTAATAGAAGCGTTATATAATACAATATTATTGATAATATTATATCCATTTTTACATAAGATAGGGGATAAACTAGAACAAACATTTACTAAAGATAAAATTTTAACAAGATATTATTAATGAGAGGAAATGTTTAATATAATATGGATAAAAAAAACGTAAGATATAACATAGTAGTTGTTTTAATTTATATTATAGGTATAGCATTATTAGTACAGCTTTTTAACTTACAGATAGTACATGGTGATGAATATTTAGAAACTTCAAGTACTAGATTAACTAGGGAAACAACAATTGTAGCAGCAAGAGGAAATATTCTAGATAGAAACGGAAATATAATAGCAGGAACTACAACAAGATATAGTTTGGAAATTTATAAAAGTAAAATTGATAATGAAACATTAAATAATACAATATTAAGTATTATAAATGTTTTAGAGAGTAATGGAGATAAATATAAAGATAGTTTTCCAATTAGTGTAAATCCAATAGAATTTACTAAAAGTGATGAAACAATAAAAAAATGGTTGGAAGAAAACAATTTAGATGAAAACTTAACAGCAGCAGAAGCTTTATACAAATTTAAAGATAAATATTCTATAAACAATGAAAATATTGAAGAAATAAGAAAAATAATTAGTGTAAGATATGGTATACAAATTAATGGATATAGTGCAATGAGTTCTTATATAATATCTAGTGATATTTCTAAGGAAAGTGTTGCAATATTTGAGGAACAAAAATTAAATTATCCAGGAATTTCAATTGAGCAGAAGGCAGTTAGAGAGTATGAGTACGGCAGTTTATCATCACATATATTGGGGTATATCGGGAAAATTAATTCTACAGAATTAGAAAATAACGAAGGTTATTCTATGAATGATTACATTGGAAAAACTGGAATTGAGTATGTTTACGAAAAATTTTTAAAAGGAAAAAACGGAACAAAGCAAACAGATATGTCTGTTGATGGAACTATTACCGGGGAATATGTAACAGCAGAAGCAGAACAGGGAAACGATGTTGTATTAACTATAGATGCAAATTTACAAAATAAAACGGAAGAAGCTTTAAAAAATACAATTGAAAAAATAAAAAATGGTGGATTCGGAAAAGCGTATGAGGCAAAGGGTGGAGCAGCTGTTGTTTTAGATGTAAAAACAGGAGAGGTATTAGCTTTAGCTAGTTATCCTGATTATGAACCAGAGCTTTTTATAGATGGTATAAGCGAAGAAAAATGGTCTGAATATAATAATGAAAAGAACAATAGTTTATTAAATAGGGCAGTTCAAAGTGCTTATGCACCAGGTTCAACTTTTAAAATGGTTACTGCAACTGCTGGATTGGAAACTGGCGGAGTAACTGCAAATGAATTAATTGTTGATACAGGAATTTATCATGCTGGTGGTGGATATAATCCAAGATGTTGGTATTATAATGAGTATGGAACTGGACATGGTGCCTTAAATGTATCAGATGCAATTAAAAATTCGTGTAACTATTATTTTTATGAAGTTGCTTCCAGAATTGGAATTGAGAATATAGAAAAATATGCAAGATATTTTGGATTGGGAGACAAAACAAATATTGAATTAATTGGAGAACTTTCAGGAACTCTTGCAGGCAAAACTTTATATAAAAAATTGGGACAAACATGGTATGATGGAATTGCATTATCTGCAGCAATTGGACAAGCAGAGAATAATTTTACACCTATACAAATGGCTAGATATATTGCAATGCTTGCGAATGGTGGAAACAAAATAGATGTTACTTTAATTAAAGATATAGTTAATGCACAAGATAATACATCATGTGTAACAAAAGAAGAAATTAAAAACTACACTTATGAAAAATTAAATTTATCAGATACGGAAACAGAAGATTTAAATATAAAAGAAGAAACAATTTCAGCGGTGCTTGAGGGAATGAAATCTGTTACAACAGAAACTGGAGGAACGGCATATTCAATATTTAAAGATTTTCCAATAGAGGTTGGTGGAAAAACTGGATCAGCAGAAACTTGGAATGATGAAGTAAATGCATGGTTTGTTGGATTTGCTCCATATGATGAACCAGAAATTGCGGTTGTTGTGTTAATAGAAAATGGATGGCATGGATCATATACAGCTGAAGTTGTAAGGGATGTAATGGCGGAGTATTTTAAAGTTAATGAAGAAATAAAAGAAGATAAAACAGCCATACCATATACTGAACAAAATAATGATTAAAAACAAAAATAAAACGGAGGAATAGTTATGAGAAATTCTGTAGGAATTAGTATGAAAAAGGACGAAATTTTAATTAGATTAAGTGAAGGAGCTACACATAAAGAAATAATTGAATGTTTAAATAAAAAAATACCTGCATTGAAAAAATTGTATAAAACAGAAAAGACACCTATATGTGTTACAGGTAAGGTATTAAAGAATAAGGAAATTGATCAAATAAAAAAAATTATTAGAGATGAAATAGACGTTGAAATAACATTTGATAGTCCAAAGGAACTTGGTTTGCATGGAATAAAAAAGGCCTTTGAAAAAGATGTTGAAGATTCAGAAACAAAATTTTATAAAGGTAGTGTAAGATCTGGACAAAAAATTGAATTTGAAGGAAGTCTTGTAATTCTTGGGGATGTAAATGGTGGAGCAGAGGTAATTGCAGGGGAAAATATAGTTGTATTAGGAGTTTTAAGGGGATTAGCTCATGCAGGTGCTAAAGGTAATAAAAAGGCAATAATTGCATCTAGCAGAATTGAATCTCCTCAAATAAGAATTTCAAATATTGTAAAAGAATTTGAAAAAGAAGATATTGATGATCAAAATTATAGAGTTGCATTTATTCAAGATGATAACTTGGAGCTTGAATAAAATTCATGATAATAGCAATAAAATTAACGACAGGAATAAAAGCTGGTCTTTTATTCCTTCTTTGTATAAAAAGAAAATTAGACAAAGAAGTAAAAGATCATCAAAAGATAAAGAAATACCAAAAAAATTAAAACCACTTTCATAATTAGTTATATGTAATAAGTCATATAAATTATTTATCATTACTATTACCACCATTCATAAAAGGAAAAACATCCATTACTTTGCTCATATTCATGAGTTGAATGTATTGATCTACTTTACTTTTACGAGATTCATTTAAATATGGCTTTAAAGATTTTAATAAATTTGAACGAGGATCATCTTTTGTATTCATTTTATCTATTATTTTTTTCATTTTTATAATAGTTTCAAAATCTATGTTGTTGTTAAAATTTTGATTTTCTGAAGTTGTATTATTATCAGAACTAGTGGAGCTATTATCTTTGGATTGATTATTAAACATATTAAATACATTATTTATATTATCTTGAGAAATATTATTGTCTTTCGCAAAAGTATTTATTTTTTTAATAATATCAGACATATCTTCACTATTCACAATAAACCACCTTATTTGTTTTTGTTAATTTCTTTAAAAATTTCATCCTTATTTTTATTTTGTAAAATATAATTTGCCTTTTCAAGACCTGCTTCTAAATCTTTTTTATCCATTTTAGAAAGCATATTAAGCATTTGTGAAATATCAATATTGTTATTCATGTAATCACTCCTAGTTAAATATATGTATTAATATTATATGTTATTCAAGTCAAATAAAAATGTGATAATTTAACATATAAAAAACTGCCTAAAAGGCAGTTTTAATCTTTTTATTATGTATTAAACAATAATCATATCTTCTCTTCCAGCACCTGTTCCAATAAATTTTACTGGAACTCCTGTAAATTCTTCAATTCTTTTTAAATAAATTTTTGCTTTTTCTGGTAAATCTTCAAATGTTTTGCAATTACTTATATCTCCAAAGTTTCCTTCAAATTCTTCATATACTGCAGTAGAATTATTTAAGAATTCTGTATTTGTAGTAAAGTTTGTTGTAGTTTCACCATTATGGTTATATGCAACACATAATTTGATTTTATCTAGTTTTCCTATAGTGTCAACATGATTTATTGCAAGACCTGTTAATCCATTTAAACGTGCTGTATATTTTAATGCAACTAAATCTAACCATCCGCATCTTCTTGGTCTTTTAGTAGTTGTTCCATATTCGTGACCAAGTTCTCTAATTGTATCTCCAATTTCATTATCTTGTTCTGTAACATATGGGCCAGCACCAACTCTTGAAGAGTATGCTTTAAGAACACCATATACTTCACCAATATCTCTTGCTCCAACACCAGTTCCTGTACAAACACCACCTATAGTTGGGTTAGAAGATGTAACAAATGGATAGCTACCAAAATCTATATCTAGTAAGCTAGCTTGTGCGCCTTCACAAAGTATTTTTTTGTTATTATCTAATGCATTGTGCAATAATGTTATAGTGTCTGTAATATATGGTCTTAAAAATTCTGCATATTCTTTGTATTCTTTAAGAGTTTTTTCTAAATTAATTGTTTCGTGTCCATATAGTTCAAATATTTTATTTTTATTATTTATATTAATTGTTAAAAGTTTTTCAAAGTTATCTGAAATTAAATCTTCAGCTCTAATTCCACATCTTTCAAATTTATCACAATAAGCAGGACCAATTCCTCTTGCTGTAGTTCCTATTTTGTTAGAGCCTCTATTTTCTTCTAAAAGTTTGTCCATTTCAACATGATATGGAAGAATAATATGAGCTTTTTCACTAATTCTTAGATTATCATATGATTTTCCATTTGCTTTTAAGTCATTCATTTCTTGAATTAAAACTTTTGGATCAATTACAACACCATTACCTATAATTGCTAGAGTTCCTTCATTTAATATTCCTGATGGAATTAAATGAAAAGCATATTTTATTCCATCAACTTTAATTGTATGTCCAGCGTTATTTCCACCGGAACATCTTACGGCTATATCAGCCTTTGTTGCAAGATAGTCAATGATTTTTCCTTTTCCTTCATCACCATAAAAAGTACCTAAAACTACATCAACTTTTGACATATAAATCACATCCTAAAAAAAATTATGTTCTTCCCTGTTGAAGAACATAATTATTATCATACAAATATGCAAAAAAGTCAAGCCCGAAGATGGTATTATCCCTAAAAGATACGTTATATTTTAAAACCATTAGGTAGTAGATCATTAATGGTATATTCTGTAATAGTTTCATTTTCTGATAAAACATAAATTTTAAAGTTGTTATCAACAAATTCACTAATAAATTGTCTACAATATCCACATGGTAAACAATTGTTTAAAGTATCTTTAGAAGTACCTCCGCAAATTAAAATATGTTCAAAATCTTTTTCTCCTTCGGAAATAGCCTTTATAAATGCTACTCTTTCTGCACAAATAGCCTGTATACCGTGATTTTCTATATTACAGCCTGAGTAAATTTTACCAGATTTTGTTTTTAATGCTGTACCCACATAATACTTGCTATATGGCGCGTAAGAATAATTTCTTGTATTTTTTGCAATTTTAATTTCATTAGATAAATTCATAGCACACCTCTTTTTAAAAAAATATATAGTATACCTAAGTTAATGTCAAATATAAAAAAACAGTAATAAAATAGTTTATTAATTAGATAAGATATTTTCACTCAAATCATTAAATGTATAATTTAACGATTTGAGTTTTTTTATTGTGATTGATTGTAACTTTTTATTTATATTAAACATAATATATAACAAAAGTTTACTTTGAAAGGATGAATCAAATGGCAAGTTATATAATTAATGGTGGAAAAAAATTAGAGGGTGAATTGAACGTGTCTGGTTCTAAAAATGCATCATTGCCTATAATAGCTGCTACAATTTTAAGTGGAAAAGTAACAAATTTATATAATGTTCCCAATATACATGATACTAAAATAACTTTAAAAATATTACAAATTTTAGGTTGCAAAGTAGATAAGAAAAATGGTAAAATAATTGTGGATTCTAAGGACATAAATAAGTATGAAATTCCAGACAATTTAATGAGACAAATGAGATCATCTGTAGTATTAGCAGGTGCATTAATTGGAAGATTTAAAAAGGCTGTTTTTTCTTATCCAGGGGATTACGATATTTGATTGATACATCGGACAAGCATAGAATAAATGAGTGGATACAAGAATTTAAGTAAATAAATTTATAAAGCTTTAAAAGTAAAATTTTAAGGCTTTATTTTTTTTACTTAAACTTATATTAAAAAACATTTTAAATGGCATAAAAACGAATGTCGTGAGAAAGGAGGGTATGAAAATGCAAAAATTAAAAGGATTATGGATTCCAGCAGAAATTTTATTAAACGAAGATTTAACAGATAAAGAAAAATTAATATTATCAATGATTTTATATTTAAGTGATGAAACGGGAAGTTCATTTGCAAGTAATAAATATATAGCAAGTATTGTAAATATAACACCAGATAGAGTATCAAAAATAATTAGTTCATTAAAGAAAAAAGAATATATAGGGGTGGCTTTAAAGTTCAAAGCAGATAGTAAAGAAATAGAAAGCAGACAGATTATTCCTAAAAAAGATTATATAAAAAGGTGTAGTGAAAAATACCTAGAGGGTATAGGTGAAAATAACTATTCCAATAGTCAAAAACAACCATACCCTATAGGTGAAAAGGACAAAGATATAATAAATAATTATAATAATATAAATAAATATAATAATGGAACAAGCAATAATAAAAAATATAAATCAAATTATAAAGGGAGAGATTATGCAGGCTTTGACTTTACAAAATTATATGCAAATGCAGATGCTTTTTTATAAATTACAACATTTGCATAAATAAAATCAGTTACTATAGCAGAAATGCTAAATAGGTAACTGATTTTTTTTATCCTAAAATTGCAGATAGCAAATTTAGGATAAAACATAAAAATACGAGTGAGTATTTTTATGAAATGGGGTGTGGGGAAAGTAGTTCCCTGCCATACAGACTTACTTGTAAGTCTAGTATGTTAGACTTCGCAAGCAAAATCTTAAGCAAATTCAAAGAAGAATTTTTAGAAGAAAGAGGAGGAAAAAAATATGAGTTATGCAATAGTTAGAAATGAAAAATTAACAAGGGCAGAAGCACAAGGAAGATGTGTTCATAATGATAGACGAGCTAAAAATCATACAAATAAAGATATAGATTCAGAAAGAACAATCTTGAATTATTATCTAAAAGAAAATAAACAAAACTATGTTAAGGAATTTGATAAAATAAGAAAAGAGAATAATTTACAAGGAATGATTAGGAGCAATAGCATAATTATTTGTGAAATGCTATTTACATCAGATAAAGAATTTTTTGATAAAATTGGAGAAGAAGAAACCAAAAGATATTTTAATGAAAGCTATAGATTTATAAGTAATTATAAAAATTTAGGAGAAAAAAATATTGTATCAGCAGTAGTACATTTAGATGAAGGAGTACCACATATGCATTTAGCATATATTCCAGTAGTTCATACAGAAGATAAAGAAGGAAATAGAATAGAAAAAATTTGTGCAAAAGATTTTTGGAAAGGTAGAGATAGTTATAGAAACTTTCAAAATGAATTTTATAATTATATAACAGAGAAAGGTTTTGAACTAAAAAGAGGAATGCCAGTTGAAGAAACAGGAGCAAAGAATTTAAGAATAGAAGAACTAAAGCAAATAACCAATTATGAAAAAACAAAACAAGTATTAAATGAAGTTTATTACAAATTGCCAAAAGTTCCAGAATTATCAGATATAAAAAAAATAATGATTAATAGAGATGAAAAAATATACGAAAAGATTATAAAGCCAAAAGATGAACTAATAAATGAATTATTTACTGATAATACAAAATTAAGAGTAGAATTATCTAGGCAGGTTAGATTAGTAAATAAAGCAGAGAAATATCAAAATGAAAAGGAAGGAATACTTGCAGAAAACAGTAGTTTACGCAAAGAGGTAAACGAAACTTACCAAGAATATGCAAAAAAAACAAAAAATCTTGAAGCAGAATATAAAGAACTAAAAAATGATTTGAAAGAAGATTACGAAAAGAAGGCTAAAAAAATTGAAAACAAATATGAAGATAAAATATATGAATTAGAAAAAGAAAACGGACATTTACACAAAATTATAGATACATTTGAAAAAACAATTCACAAATTTATAAAATGGATATGTAGAAAATTTGATTTAGGAGCAGAAGATGATGTGGCAAGAGATTTTGAAAAAGAAAATGATACTTTACTAGATGCTGAAAAGCAAATAAAAAGAGAAAAAAGGGAAAAAGATTTAGAGATGGAAATGTAAAAACAACCTAGCTATGTAGGTCGCTTTAGTCTTGCTCAGCAGTATCAAACATTGAATCTTTAAAAAATTCACCCAGAGTTATATTAAAACCCTCACAAATATGAAGTAATGTATCTAATTTAATTAGTTCAGTTTTTCCACTCATAAAAGTTGAAATAGTAGAACAAGGAATACCAGACATTTTGCATAATTTCCATGTATTCATATTTTTTTCTTTTAGATAAAATTTAATTCTTTTTCTTATTGCATCAGATAATTTCATTATTATTGCCTCCTAAAAGCTTTGATAATAAAATTATATGGAAATTAAAACATTTAATACTTTGGCAAATTGAAGAAAAATAAAAAAACTTCAACTTGCCAAAGTAATTTTATTGCATAAAAAAATTCATTATGATATAATAATTTTGATTATTTTATCCAAAAGAAATAGTTTTTAACACAATAATTGAAATTAGCTTAAATAGACGGAATTATGTATTTTTAAAAGAAAAATGAGCAATAAGATAAATTTAAGGAGGTATATATAGATGGATATCATGGTACAAGGAGAAGGAAAGAAATTTTATAAGCCAGATCAAACAGAAATAAGTATTAATTTCTATGTTAATGAAAAAACTTATGAAAAGGTATTAGAAAAAGGGACAAAATCAGTAGAAGTTTTTATTAATGAAGTATTAAATAAATTAAATATAGAAAAAGATGAGTTAAAGACAAGAAGTTTTAGAATAAATCATAATATTAGGTATGATTATCAAACAAAACAGGAAATAGATAATGGTTTTGATTATAATCAAAATGCGACTTTGAAAATGGACTATAATAGGGAATTAATCTCTGAATTTATGGATAAAGTTTCAAAATTAGAAGACGCACCAAAGTATAACATAAATTTTAGTATTAAAGAAAAAGAAATTGCTAAAAAGGAAGTTATGACAGAGGCATATAACAAAGCAAAGGAAAAGGCAGAAATAATTGCTATGTCAGCAGGGAAAAAATTGAAAGATTGTATAAAAGTAGATTTTAGACCTTTTGAAGAAAAAGTAATATCGAATTCTCATTTAGCAGATAGCGATTTAGGAATGTTATTTGAAGAAGAAAGAGCCATAGGACAAGCCCCAGAAAAAATGATGAGAAAAAGTACAGCCGAAGTATTACAAAATATATTTACACCAGAAGATGTAGAAATAAGAGAAAATTTATATTGCTTATGGATAACTGAATAAAAAATTATATTAACTATAATTGGAGGAATATATGAATAATAAAGTTGTAAATAAACAAATACCATTGGAATCATTAATAGATATTGCAAATTATTTGGAAGATTATAAAGAAAGATGGGATAAAATATTTCAACAAGAAGAACAAAATAATCAAAATAAGCCTTATGCAGAAAAAAAGTATGAATATGAGAGAGGTTCTACTAATATAAAATATACAATAGATTTTCATAATGGAAAAAACATAACTGAATCAGATTATAACTGGTTTGTTGGAAATTTAGGTAACCCTAGAATTATTAAAAATATTCAATTAGAAATAGCGATATATTTCTATACTCGTTCACAAGGCAGTGACTATAATGATATAAGCAACAAAATTTGGGTAACAGTTGATTTTAGAGATTGTGGTGGAGAATTAAAGTATTCAGAAACAACAATTAATATAGATACAACAAATCAAGAAAACGAGGCTAATAACATTTATTCTACAATTATGAATATATTAGAAAACAATCCTGATAGATTTGATAAAACAATAAAAAATAGAAAAATTAGAATGCAATGTTTCAGCATATCAGTAGGAATTATTCTTTCATACATTTTATATTTAGTATTAAAGATAAATATTTCAAAAGTTCCAACAAATATAGCACAATATTTAAGCAATAAAAACGTATTAGTATTTGGACAATGGTTTGTCGCAATTTTAATAGGTAATTTATTAAGTTATTGGTATATTTTATCAGTTTATCGACCTTTATTACCAAGTTCAAAATATGCAGGATACAATTCTTCAACATATAAATCAGTTTATAAAGATGATATGGATGATTATTTAGAACATTCCGAAGTTCATTTTGGAAAGTTTTGGGATGCAGAAAAAAGAAGAAATAAAATTGAAAAAATCTATAAGGTAACAAGTAAAATAGTTCTAGCACAATTAGTTATTAGTATATTATTATTTTTTATTTTAAAATAAAAAATGAAAAGAGGATAAAATGGGAAAATTTGTTGCAGGAGATGGACAATATGTTGTCTATGCTGAAAATGCACAGGAAGCACGAGATATATTAAGACAAGAAATAAAAAGAGTTAATGATATAAAAGAAAAAGTAAGAGGTTTATTAGCAAAAGATGGACAAGCAATACAAAATTTTGATGTTAATATATCTGCTGAAAATCTTAATGTATATTTCTACGATGAAGCAACTTCTATATTTGATAAACCAGGTAATGAAACGACTAAAGGTGAGGTAGTTCAAAGAAAAGAAGATGAAAATGGGAGAATTTCATATAATTTGGCATATAGATACCAAGAAATACAGGGACAAAATGCAGATTTTAGATTAGCACACGAAATGGGACATCTGGTATTAAATCCATCAAATACTAGAATGTATAGATTAGATAAAGAAACAGATACTAGACAAATTTCAGGATTAATAAGAGTACCGAAAGGACAAGAAAAAAATCAAGATGCCTTTTATGGTACAGAGATGCAAGAATCTGCTATAAATTTAATAGGACAATTAGCAATAAGAGGAGAACATAGTGCAGATGATATTATTACAGGAAAAGCAGATGTATCAGAATTTAATTCTTACAGAAAAACAGATGAATTAATAAAACTATTAGCTACCTCTATGAGAAATGATTATACCCAAGAAATGAGTTTTGAAGAATTGGCAAACAATGGATTGGATTCTGTTATAGAGCATTCTGATGGAACACAAGAGCCAGCGAATACATTTTTTTATGGATTAGTTAATGATTCAAGCATTATTCAAAAAGAATTTGATAAATATATGGGGCAGGGAGCTTGGAGAGATTTAAATACATCTGTTTCTAATTTACAAACAAGAAATTTATCAAATGAACAATTTGATATGATATATAGTGAAGCTAAAGGAATGATAATGGACTTTGCAAATGCAAGAATGCAAGATAAATATCAAGAAGCAATGGACAGAGATGGAACTGATATACCTAGTTTAGATAGCAAAATTGGTACATTAAATGAAACAGCAGGTATTAAAAATGAGCAGAATTTTGTACCAAAAATGCAAGAAGAAGAAAAAGAATTTCCAGATGGTTATAGAATTAATGAATTTGGAGAAATAATTAGACCAGACAAAGCAGGGACAGAAATTGATAGTAATATACCAACTTTTAATCCACCAGTTGAAGAAAATCAAAATACTAATAATAATTTATCATTAAAGCAAAAAATAGCACAATTTTTACAGAAAAATCAGTTATTAATGAATGTTCCATTTATAGAAAAATTTGTAGAAAAACAACTTAATGTATTGCCGCCACCAACACAAGATGTTAGAACAACAAGTTCTATGAATAAAACAAGAGAAAGTTTTATCAATCAACTTACTAATTTTGGACAATATAGGAATTTACCACCAATTCAAAGAATGTCTGATCCAGAAAAGTTAGCTGAAATGAGAAGAAAGATGGAACAAAAAAAACAAGCTTATGATGATAACGAAAGATTTTAAAATTTTATTATTATAATATAAAAAGAAAGAAAGGAATGATTATATTATGAAAATTAACGAAAAAATGATTACAACAAAAGAGGAATTATTAAATATGATAAAGGGGGGAATAAATCCATTAGATTATGTTATTGAAGAAAATGATATTGATTTAATTACTGAATCTATAACAATAGAGGGAAACGATGAAGATAGTTATTATGAAGAATCAGCAGAAATATTATTCAAATCAATAGTTTACTATGTATTAAAAACAGAAAATGAAGAAAAAACATTAAAAAGATGTAAAGAAATTTTTATAAATGGAAAAGAAAATTATGAAAGTCTTAAAAATATGTTAAGCAATGTTGAAAGTGCAAGAGTTCTTTTTGTTCCAATAGATATTGCTTCTGAAAAAACTCGTAAAGATGTTTTTGATAAATTAGAAGAAAGATTATCAAAAATATAGTAATTTTAAATACCTTTCGAATTTAAGAAAGGTATTTTGTATTATTTATAATATAAATTACTCAAGCTCTTTAAATGATTTTTAAATTCCTCAATTTGCTTATCCTTATAGCTATCCCTTAATTCACTAGCTTTTTTAGACCATTCTTTAAATTTCTTTTCAGTAAATTTTTTTTGATGATTATAATGTAATCCGTGCATTCGTTTATATTCTCGAGTGTATTCTTTTAAAATTAAACTTTCTTCAATTTTTTCTTTGTGTTTAGTTAAAGCACCAATTTCCTTGCAAGTTTTACCAGTGTCTTTGTATAAATTATTGCAATATTTTTGGTCGTTTCTTCCTTTTTGATAAGGATTTTTGCTACTTGTAATTGGAATAAATAACTTGCCACAGTTTTCACATTTATTTATAGTAAAATTATTTTGTATTATTTTAAATATTTCAAATCTTATTTGTTCTTCAGTATTATTTAATTCAAATACTTCTTCTACATTAAGATTTCTTTCTTTAATTAGGCTTATAGTTTCTTCTAAACTAAGCCTTTTTTCTTTTGTAGATAAAGGTTTTTCCATTATATATTTAGTTTTGAATTTTGCGTCAAGAAAAACACTATGTGCAGGTTTAGTATTAAAATAATGTATATCAAATACTCTTTTAGTTTCGTATAAAAATATTTTTTCTGGAATACTTAAATTTCTAACTAAGCTATTACTTGAATATTCACTAATAAGTTCTAATCTTTCTTTTAAATCACATCTCTTTTCCATTAAATCTTCTATTAGTAAATCTCTTAAAGTTTGAAAGAATCTTAAATATTCATTATGTTTTTTAGTAGATATTTTATCAATTTCTTGAATCCATTTAGCAAGTAAAATTTCAGTAGTATATTCATCTTCTTCTATTTCTGTATATATTTCTTTTGGATAATATTTAGAATTATCAATAGAAATACCAAAATCAGATTTAAACAATAAGTCTGTTCTAAAATCATAAAAATTATATGTTTTTATAATTATATCAATTAATACTTGTGTATAAAAATGAGTATATGGAGAAAGTTCAAGGCAAGCTCTTACAATTTGAAACATTTTAAAATAGCAATCCATTTCTATTTCCATAGAATAAGATTCTTTAGAATAACAAACCAAATCGATTAATTGATTATAATAGGCTTTTAATTTATCAAAAGATTCATGTTCCATTGTTGCAAATTCGTATAATTTATCTCCAATATTGTATTCAAAATTTCCTAAAGCACCAAAATATTCTCCAGTATTTTTAATTATAATTTTATTATTATTAATTGCAAAATTACTCAACATATCAATATTTTCCTCCATTTTAAAAATAGAAAATAGGTATTTCGATTTTTAGTTTATCTATAGACTTAATTAAATCTATATACATTACTATTTTAGCATTCTATAATAGTTTTAGCAAGATAGAGAACAGCAAATAAAAATACTGATTATCTACTAAAAGCACATTGAAAATTGAATAGCAAGCTGTAAGACAAATAATGAAACTTCCGTCTGGCTAACGTGATGTAAAGGGGCGGTTCTGCAGGGCAGGAATGAGGGCAAATCTCATATGAGAGAAATCTATTACAGCTGGTGTAATAAGGACAACAGGTAAGGCAATATAATTAAAGAAAAGGAAATGGAGGTGAATATTCTGGAAGAATCAAATATTTCGAAAAATACAAAACAAAAGAAAGAAAAATTACCATTTGCAGTATTTATTATTCCTCAAAAAATAGACGGTGAAGTTCAAGATTATAAACAGATATTCACCGATATTATTTCAGATAGGATAAAGCAAGAATACAGATAAATTAAGAACAAATGTTCATAAAAATATTGAAAAATAATTGGAAATATGATATAAATATAGAAAATAAAAGAGAAATTCAAATGTCTAGAAATACTAGACATTTGGAAGAAAGAGGTAAGCAATGGGAGAAAATAATGAATTAAAATTATTCGAGGATAAGAAAATTAGAGCAAAGTGGATTAGCGAAGAAGAAAAATGGTATTTTTCGGTTGTAGATGTAGTCGCTGTATTAACAGAGAATGATTACCAAAAAGCAAGAACGTATTGGAGAGTATTGAAAAACAGGTTATCAGCAGAGGGAAATGAAACGGTTACAAATTGTAACCAGTTGAAAATGACAGCATATGATGGGAAATTAAGATTGACAGATGTAGCTAATATTGAGCAAATATTAAGATTAATACAATCAATACCATCTAAAAAAGCAGAGCCATTAAAATTATGGTTGGCACAAGTTGGTAAAGAAAGAATAGATGAAGCATATGATCCAGAAATAGCTATAAATAGAGCATTAGATATTTATAGGAAAAAAGGATATTCAGAAGAATGGATAAATCAAAGATTAAAAACAATAGATATAAGAAAAGAATTTACAGATGAATTAAAAGAAAAAGGAATTAATTCAGGAAAAGACTTTGCAATATTAACTAATATTTTAACTCAAGCTTGGAGTGGATATTCTGTAAAAGAGTATAAAAATCTAAAAGGATTAAAAAAAGAAAATTTAAGAGATAATATGACTAATATGGAATTGGTTTTAAATATGTTAGCAGAAACATCTTCTACAGAAATTTCAAAAAGTAAAAAAACAAAAGGATTTAAAGAAGCTGAAGATTCTGTTATTAAAGGAGGAAATATTGCTAGACTTGCAAAAGAACAATTAGAAAAAGAAACAGGAAGAAAAGTTATATCAGATAAGAATGCAAAAGAAATAAGAAACTTAAATTCTGGAGAAGAATAATCAAAAGCGTTACAATTTTTAACGCTTTGAAAATTTTTTTTAACTGGTGACATTTTGACACCAGTTTGACTTAAAATGGTAGTCAACTGAAAATAGATTATGTATTATATTTTTTAATCGGCTGAATTCCGCCGATTAAGAATAATAAACAGATTAAAAAAATAACCAGTTGGTTACAAATTGTAACCAACTGAAGAAAGTTCTAAAATTTCAATTAAAACATTGATTTTTTAGAACTTTTTATATATAATAGCAACAATAAAATATTATTAAAACACTTACGATATTGACACATTAATTTGGAGGTAGAATATGCAAAAGTCTAATGAAGAAAAAAGAGTTGTTATTTATTGCAGAGAAAGTAGAGATGACTATGGAGAAAACTATGAAAGAATAGAAACACAAAGGGATTTACTTGTAAAGTATTGTAAAGGTCATGGTTATACAAATATTATAGATATAATAATGGATGATGATAGAAGCGGAACAGATTTTAGTAGATTTGATGATATAAGAAATAGGGCTAAAAACAAAGAAATTGATGTTATAGTTTTTAAAAACTCTGCAAGACTTGGAAGAAATCAAAAAGAGGCGTTAGATTTTGTAGAATACTTAGAAGAACAAGGCGTAGAAATTATATTTGAAGATGAGCAATATAATGAGGAAATGTTTGGACTTTATGCATGGTTTAATGAAAGAAGAGCAAGAGATGATAGTAAAAATATTAGAAGGAATTTAAGACATAAAATAGAAGAAGGAGACTTACTTGTTAAAGCAATTTATGGATACAACAAAAATGGAAAAGAATTAGTTATAAATCCTGAAACTGCTCCAGTAGTTCAAGAGATATTTGAGCTATATTCTAAAAGCTGGGGCTATCAAAAAATCGCTACACATTTAAATAAAAAAGGGATATCAACACCATCTCAAGCAAGAAATTTTGCAAATGCAAAACAAACAGAAAATTGGAAAGCACAGCATATTGTTAGAATATTAGATGATAGAAGATATATTGGCGATTATGTAGGTGGACATACAGAAAAGTTAAGTTTTAAATCTAAAAAAACTAGAGTAAAATCACAAGAAGAATGGACAATAATTAAAAATCATCACGATCCAATTATTGATAAAGAATTATTTGAAAAAGTACAAAAGATAAGAGCTAAAAGAAAAAAAGAAAGTGATAAATATAATAATGGATTTAAATTTGTAGATGTAGAAAACAATTTATATTCAGGACTTTTATATTGCGGAAGATGTGGGACTCCAATGTATAAAAGAAAAGGAACAAGTGGAACAAGAACAAGACCAGACAGTTATTTATGCAAAAAATATTGTAATGAAGGTACAATTAAAGATGATGTAAGAAATAATTATGGCTGTAAGCCTCACAGAATTAGAATAGAGTATTTAGATAAAATAGTCAATGCCTATATAGATAATTTAGTAAGTAATCCAGAGTTTAAGAATTTTGTAATGGACAATGTAAAGGCAATAAGTACAAATAAAGTAACTCTTGAAAATGAATTAAATAAATCAAAACAAAATTTAGAAAAGTGGGAAAAGCAATTTAAACAAGTATATGAAGATAAATTAAATGACTTAATACCAGAGTTTATTTACAAAGATAAAAAACAAGAACTAGAGAAAAAAATAAAAAATGAAAGCGAAAAATTAGAGGAAATACAAAGTAAATATAATTCATTAAACAAGCTAGAAGATAAAGAAGATTTAATATTTAAAGCAATTGATGATATTAAGAAAAACGGATTAAGAAAAGAAGAACTATCAAGACTATTTGATAAGATAGTTATATATGAACCGAAAGAAATAAAGAAAGAAGAAAAAGACTTGTACAACCTAAATGATATGATGTATAATGAATTGTACGAAAACGGAGGATTAGCATTTCACTTGAAATTTATGTATCCACAAACTATCACAAACAGGGGGTTGCGATATTGGTAGTAGGTCAATTGATTTACATATAAAAGGATTAAGAAAATTAGGGATTAATATTAAAGAAGAAGCTGGTTTTATTGTATGTGAATGTGATAAAATAAAAGGTGCAGAAATTCATTTGGATTTTCCATCTGTTGGTGCAACTGAAAATATTATTATGGCTGCTGTATTGGCAAATGGAAAAACAATAATAAAAAATGCTGCTATGGAACCAGAGATTATTGATTTACAAAATTTTTTAAATAGAATGGGAGCTAATGTTAGTGGTGCAGGTACCAATACTGTTGTAATAAAAGGTGTAACTTTATTAAAAGATGTAAGTTATAATATAATGCCGGATAGAATTGAAGCAGGTACTTTATTATGTGCTACTGCAATAACTGCAGGGAATATTCAATTAAAAAAGTTAGTTTTAGAGCATATTACACCTATTGTAAGTAAACTAGAGGAATGTGGATGTGAAATAGAATCTAACAAGAATAGTATAAGTTTAATTGCACCTAAAAGATTAAAAGCCGTAGATGTAAAAACAATGCCATATCCCGGATTTCCAACTGATATGCAATCAGTATTTGCTTCAATATTGTGTACAGCTAAGGGGACATCAATAATAACTGAAAGTATTTTTGAAAATAGATATAAATATTTAAATGAATTAAAAAGAATGGGTGCAATTGTAAATATAGAAGGTAAAAATGCAATTATAAAAGGAACTAGAAAATTATATGGAACTAATGTTGAAGCAACGGATTTAAGAGGTGGGGCTGCAATGATTTTAGCAGCATTAACAGCAAAGGGGACAACAAATATTAATAAAATAGAACATGTGTTGAGAGGATATGAAAATTTAGATATTAAGCTTAAAAAAATTGGCGCTGACATAAAAATGATAAATTAAAGGAGGAAAATTCATGAAGAAACAAAAGAAAAAAAATAGTACTGAAAAATCAATAAACCTTAATGAAGAATTAATTATTGGATTAACTCCCAAAAAACGCGAAAGTGTAAATACCACCAAAAAGTCAAAGCCCAAAAATAAAACTCAATTAAAGAAAAAAAGTACAAGCTTAAGAAAAAAAACTAAGAAAAAACAAAATAAAAAGAATAATAAAATAGTTAAATGGATTATACTTATTATGCTTATTATTTTGTGTATAGTATTGTTTTTATTATCTAGTGTATTTAATATAAAACAAGTAGTTGTAAAAAATAACAATAAAGTTTCTGACCAAGAAATTATAGAATTGTCAGGATTGAAAACAGATGAAAATATGTTTAAATTTTCAAATAATAAAATAAAAAAAGGAATATATATAAATCCATATATAGAAGAAATAAAGATAACTAAAAAACTAAATGGCGTAGTAGAATTAGATGTAAAAGAAAGAGTGCCATCATATATGTTACAATATGCAGATACATACGCATATATTAATAATCAAGGATACATATTAGAATTATCAACAACGCCATTAGAAATTCCTGTTATTACTGGAATAAATACATTAGAAGAAAATATTATTCCAGGGAAAAGACTTGAAAATGAAGATTTAAAAAAATTGGATGATGTAATAAAAATAATGTCAAATGCAAGTAGCTTAAAAATAGATACGCTAATAACTAATATAGATATTACAGATTCGAATTCTTATATTATTACAATGTCATCAGAACAAAAGATAATCCATTTTGGAGATGTAAGTAATATAAATGAGAAAATGCCTTGGATTTTAAAAATTATTGAAGAAGAAAAGGGTATAGAAGGGGAAATTTTTGTAAAAAATCCAGAAAAAAAAGCTTATTTTAGAGAAAAAGTATAAGGGGATAGTAATATGAAAAAAAGACAAATTGCTTTAACACTTGGAATAATGTTTTTTTTGCTAGTATTAGCAATATGTATTCAGACTAAAACTATTGAGGAGGCAACAAATACAGTTGGAACCAAGTTACAAGATAATAGTGGTTTAAGGGATGAACTTTTAGAATGGCAAGCTAAATATCAAAGAGCTTATAACCAATTGGAAACTTTGGAATCTGAACTAGAAAACACAAGGAAAATGGCGGCAGCAGATGATGAAACTGATTCTAAAAATGAAATAGAATTAAAAGAGAATAAAAAATATTTAGGTAGAACTGAAGTTAAAGGAAATGGAATTGTAATAGAATTAGATGATAATAGGGATGTTAACACTGAACAAGTACTAAATATAAGCAGTTTACTAGTACATGAAGAGGACCTATTACAAATTGTTACAGAATTATTTAATGCAGGTGCGGATGCTGTTTCAATAAATGGACAAAGAATTGTAAGTATTACGTCAATATTATGTGACGGAAATATTATAAGAATAAATGGAGAAAAAACAGGAGTTCCAATAAAAATAAGTGCAATAGGATATCCAGAAAGATTATATTATGCATTAGTTAGACCAGGAGGATATTTAGAATTAATGGCACAAGATGGCGTAAAAGTTAAAGCAGAGAAGAAAGATGACATTATAATTCCAAAATATGAAGGGGTATATAGCACTTCTTATATAGAAAGGAGTGATGTATAATTATGAAAAAGGGAGAGTTAACAATTACAATTATAATTGGACTAGTATGTTTAATTTTTACGGCAGTAATTTTTGTACAGTTTAAAACAATTAATCAAACAGACATTACTTCTTTAGAAAATATGAGAGAGGATGAATTAAGAACTGAAATAAGCACATATAAACAAAAATATGAGGAAATTCAGGACAAAATAGATGAAACTAAATTAACTTTAGAGGAATACGAAGAAGCTTTAACTACTGATGAGAACACCTCTGCTTTAATTAGCCAAGAATTAGAAGAATCAAATAATTTAATTGGTAAAAATTCAGTTACTGGTTCGGGAGTTATAGTAACATTAACAGATACAAGGGCACAAAAAATAATTGCAGAAGATATATTACTTTTATTAAATGAATTGAAAGCTGCTGGTGCAGAAGCTATTTCTATAAACAATCAAAGAATTGTATATAATTCTTATGTTGTAGATTTAGCAGATACTTATATAAGTGTAAATGGAGAAAGATTGGTTTCACCATATGTTGTAAAAGCAATTGGAAATCCAACTTATTTGGAATCTGGATTATCTAAAAAACAATATGGATATATAGATACTAAATTAACAGAAGGAAAAGATATTGTTTTGGAGAGAAAAAATGACATAGTAATAAATGCATATAGTGGAAAGCTTGAATTTGAATATGTAAAGGAGGTAAATGAATAATGATTTTAATAGCAATTATAATTGGATGTTTGTTAGGAGCTTTGATAGGTATTAATGCTCCAACTATATCATATACATACTCTGGATATTTAGCTATAGCAATAATAGCGGCACTTGATTCAGTGTTTGGAGGTATAACTTCAGTATTAAAGAAAAATTTTGATTTTAAGGTTTTTATATCTGGTTTTTTTGGAAATGCTATACTTGCAATGTTGTTAACTTGGTTAGGTGTAAAATTAAATGTAGATATATATTTAGCAGCTGTTGTTGTTTTTGTTGGAAGAATGTTTACAAACCTTGCAATAATTCGTAGATATTATATTGATAAATGGTCAAATAAAAGAAAAGATGGTGTAATTAAAAATGAGAATGAGAAGAAAACCGTGGGTGAGAGAAGAACTAGCAAATAGTGAATTTTTTATAGATGAGCCCACAAATAATATTGGTAAATGGAAAAAAAGTTTTAAAAAAGAACAGCCATTTCATTTAGAATTAGGGTGTGGAAAAGGTTCGTTTATTGCAAAAATTGCAAGTCAAAATGTAAATATAAACTATTTAGGGATTGATATAAAAAGTGAAGTGTTAGGACTGGCAAAAAGAAATGTAGAGAAGGAATATGCAGAAAAGAATATTGAAATAGGGAATGTTCTTTTAACTGCATATGAAATTGAGATAATTCAAAACATACTAAATGAAAAAGATAAGGTTGATAGAATATATATTAATTTTTGTAATCCATGGCCAAAACATAGACACAATAAGAAGAGATTAACACATACTAAACAATTAGAAAAATATAAAGTTTTCCTAAAAAAAGGTGGAGAAATATATTTTAAAACAGATGATTTAGAATTATTTGAAGCCACTAAAATTTATTTGAATGAAGCAGGATTTGTAATAAATAAACAAACATATAATTTGCGTAAAGAACCAATATGGGATAATAATATAGAAACCGAACATGAAAAAATGTTTGAAAATCAAGGTATACAAACTAAAGCTTTAATAGCAAAATTAAAATAAATATATTTAAAATAAAAAATCCGGTTTGAGCCGGATTTTTTATTAATATAATGTTTATTTTTAATATTTTTTTGTTATACTTATTGGGTTATCTATAGTTCCAGATTCATTACCAAAAGAGTAAGAATCCAAATCTAGTATAACTATTGGACGAAGGTAAGCTGAGTCATCACTATATCCCCAATTAAATGTATTATATCCTTGACCAGGATAAATTGAATCTTCTATAACAAACATAAGACCAAATTCTATAACATTAGTATTATTACTTTGAGAAACTGATCTAGTAGAAAGAAAATAATCTGATTGTTCAAGTTCAAGAGTGTCTTTAATAATATCATTTTCAAAATTCATTACAAATAAACCAAAAGCGTTACCAGAAGGACAATAATTTATTGTTATTGGACCAGTTATATTAGTTAAATTATTACCTGAATATAAACTATCAAATTCATCACTTTGTCCTTTAGTACCTGTTGCAACGCCATTATTCATACATCCTGATTCTAATAAAAAGCTAGATGGAACTCTTATACTTGTTTTTCCTTCTGGAAGCGTATAAGAAAAACTATTCATGTCATCAGCATTGGTAACAATCTTTTTTATATCTTCAAAATTAATATTTCTTACTGTAATTCCTTGAGTATAATCTAAATTACTATAATGATATCTGCAAATATCATTAATGATATTAACACCGTTGTTATAGTTATTTCCTGTACCATCTTTAGTAAACGTTAACTTATCAGTTGTTCGTTTGTTGCTTATTAAAGCAATTGATGAATTTGTAGTATATAGGATTCTCCATTTCATATCAGTAGTTTGTGCAAAATTAACACCATTTTTTATATATTTTGCAGAGCTATCAATAACATAGTTATCAGCTATATCATATGTATAATCAACGTAATTTCCAACTTCGGTGTTAGGTACGATACCATCTTCGGTGTTAGTTACGATACCATAAGGAAATTTATTATTATTAGGAGAAATAAAACTTAGTGAGTCTTCATCCCAGTACCATTTAGCAGATTCGGTTTCTTTGATATTGCATCTTTTATTTAGATTTTTAGCAACAGCAAGTGTATCAACTTCTTTGCTATGTGTTAATGTTTCAAATGCGTCATCTCCAGACAATTCTTCAAGAAGTATTTGGTATTCTGATGAATAAGTTGTTTGAGAAGATGTATTACTTGCTTTTTGGAATATGCCATTATTAGAAATGAATAATACACTTACAGAAAGAAGTATTAACATTATAATTATTATAATTACTAATGATACAAGTGTAATCCCTTTGCTGGAATATTTTTTAGATTTTAAATTGTTTATATTTTGCAATTCATATCTTTTGTTCATTATAATACCTCCATATTATAAATTTTATTTTACAACAATATTATAAATTTTATTTTTTACATAAATTTCTTTTATAATTGTTTTATCTTTCAAGAAATTTGAAACTTCTTTTTTAGCTAATTCTTTAATAGTTTGTTCATCAGTATTTAAAGAAATATCAATGACAGCTTTTACTTTACCATTTATTTGAACTGGTATTTTTAGAGTAGAGTCTATTGTTTTGGATTCGTCATAAATTGGCCAAGTTGATGTACAAATTGGAGAATATCCTAATTCTTCGTTTAATTCTTCAGTAATATGTGGTGCGATTGGGTTAAGTAATGTTAATAATAAATGATAATCTTCTTTTGTAATATTATCTTTATCATCATAATTATTAGCTAAAATCATTAAAGCAGAAACAGCGGTATTATATGCCATTGTTGTTAAATCATTTTGTACTTTTTTAATTGTTTTATTTATTATAGATTCAAGGTCTTTTGAATAATTATTACCATCTATAATTTTATCTTTTAGACGTATAACTTTATCTATAAAGCGTTTGCATCCTTTTAAAGAATCAGTACTCCATGGTGCATCTCCAGTGTAATCTCCCATAAACATTTCATAAAGTCTTAATGTATCTGCTCCATATTCATCAATAATATCATCAGGATTTATTACATTTCCTTTTGATTTACTCATTTTTTCGTTGTTACTTCCTAAAACCATACCATGACTAACTCTTGTCCATATCATTTCTTTTTTAGGAACAAGTCCAATATTATATAAAAATTGAACCCAAAATCTTGCATATAATAAATGTCTTGCTGTATGTTCCATACCACCATTATACCAATCGACTCTGTTCCAATATTTCATAGCATCCATTGAAGCAAATTCTTTATCATTATGTGGATCCATAAATCTTAAGAAATACCAGCTAGAGCCCGCCCAGTTTGGCATAGTGTCTGTTTCTCGTTTTGCCTTACCTCCACAATGAGGGCAAGTTGTATTTACCCAATTTTCTATATTGGCAAGAGGACTTTCTCCGTTTTCTGTAGGTTCATATTCAGCAACATCAGGTAATAATAAAGGTAAATCTTCTTCTTTAAGTGGTTGCCATCCACATTTTTCACAATATACCATTGGAATTGGTTCTCCCCAAAATCTTTGTCTAGAAAATACCCAATCTCTCATTTTATAATTATTAACTCTTCTAGCGATTCCTTCGTTTTCTAATTTTGTTGTTATTGCTTCTTTGGCATTTTCTACGGTCATACCAGTAAATTCTTCAGAATTAATTAATTTACAGCCTTTATTTAAATAATCTTGTTTTTCAAAAGCACAAGTGTTGGTATCTCTTCCATCAATAACTTGAAGCATTTCAAGATTATGTTCTTGAGCATATTCATAATCTCTTTGATCATGACTTGGGACCGCCATAACACATCCTGTTCCGTAGTCACCTAAAACAAAATCACCAAGGAAAATTGGAACTTCTTTGCCATTAATAGGGTTAATAGCCATAACTCCTTCAAGTTTACATCCGGTTTTACCTTTGTTTAATTCAGTTCTATCCATGTTTGATTTTTTAGCAGTTTCTTCTATATATTTATTAACTTCTTCTTTGTTTTTAATTCTAGGCATTAATTCTTTAATTAATTTTCCATCAGGTGCAATAACAAAAAAAGTAATACCATAAACTGTTTCTATACATGTTGTAAATATAGAAAATTTACCACCATCAACAATATTAACATCTAATTCAACACCTGTAGATTTACCAATCCAGTTAATTTGACCTAGTTTAACTCTATCTGCAAAATTAGTGTCATCTAATCCTGTTAATAAATCTTCTGCATAATCGCTCATCCTAAGCATCCATTGAGATTTTTCTTTTTGAACAACAGTTGTACCACATCTTTCACAAACTCCACCAGCTGCATCCTCATTAGATAAAACTGATTTACAGGTTGGACACCAATTAACAGGAATTGTATCTTTGTATGCCATATTATGTTTGTAAAATTGTAAAAATTGCCATTGCGTCCATTTATAATAGTCGGGATCCGTAGTAGAAAACTCTCTTGACCAGTCAAAAGAAAAACCTAAATTTTTCATTTGTCCTTTAAATGTTTTTATATTTTCTTTTACTGCATCTTTTGGATGTATATGATTTTTTATAGCATATTGTTCTGCAGGTGCACCAAATGCATCCCAGCCCATTGGGTATAAAACATTGTAACCTTGCATTCTTTTCATTCTAGCTAGTGCATCTTGAGCAGTATAGCTTCTAACATGTCCAACATGAAGGCCACTTCCAGAAGGATATGGAAATTCAACTAAAATATAATAAGGGTCTTTTTTATCACCTGTATTAGATTTAAAAGTTTCATTTTCATCCCAATAATTTTGCCATTTTTTTTCTATTTCGTTATGATTATAATCCATAAATTGTCCTCTCCTTATTTAATTATAAAATTTTATCAAATTATATAACAAAAAATGTATAAAATAAAGTAAAAACTATTATTTTTTATAAATATTTGATATAATGAGGATGAAAATTATAAGAAAGAAGGAAAACAAATGAAAGCATTAATAACAGGTGCATCATCAGGGATAGGCAAAGAAATGTCAATATATTTGTCAAAACAAGGAATTGATTTAGTATTAGTTGGAAGAGATGAAAACAAACTCAAAAGTGTTCAAAACATGATAAAAACAGATGTGAATGTAGATATAATAGTGATGGATTTAAGTATAGGAGAAAATTGCGTAGAAGTATTTAATAAAATACCAGATATAGATATATTAATAAATAATGCTGGTTTTGGAACTTGTGGAAACATTACGGAAACAGATATTTTAACGGAAATGAATATGATTAATACAAATATATGTGCAGTGCATATGTTAACTAAATTATATTTAAAAAGAATGAATGAAAAAAATAGTGGATATATTTTAAATGTTGCTTCAATTGCAGCTTTTATGCCAGGACCGCTTATGGCAACATATTATTCAACTAAATCTTATGTATATAGATTTACAGAAAGTATTTATGAAGAACTAAATAAAATGGGATCAAAAGTTTCAATTAGTTGTTTATGTCCTGGACCTATAAAAACTAATTTTTTGGATACTGCAAATGTAAAATTTAAAGTTAAATTGATGAGCAGTGAATATGTAGCTAAATATGCGATAGATAAAATGTTTAAGAAAAAAAGAATTATTGTGCCAGGAATTCAAAATAAAGCTGTAAGATTTTTAAGCAAATTATTTCCTGATAGAATAACTGCTAAAATAATATATGGAATGCAAGAACAAAAAATGTAGATGTGATTTTAATCACACAAAAAAATGTAGGGACAATTTTAATCACACAAAAAAATGTAGGGGCGATTTTAATCGCCCGTAGGGAGGCAAAAGAATGAAAATAGGATTAGCTTTATCTGGTGGTGGAGTTAGAGGCGCAGCTCAAATAGGAGCAATAAAAGCATTACAAGAGAATAATATAAAAATAGATGTTATTTCAGGAACTTCTGCGGGAAGTATAGTTGCAGCATTATATTGTATGGGCTATACTACAGAAGAAATGTTAAATTTATTTAATTATTTTGCTAAGGAAACTATGGGGATAGGTCCCAAAAATATATATGATGGAATAAAAGAAAAACATGGAATTTTACTCGGAGGAATAACATCAAGTTTAAATATAGAAAAAGCAATAACAGAAGTTGCTAGATTAAAAGGGTTAAAAAATATAAAAGATATAAAAATGCCAATATCAATACCTGCAACAGATCTTGTACAAAATAAAGAAATAGTATTTACAAACAATCAAGCAGCAGAGGGAGACTATTACATAAAAGATATTGAAATAGGAAAAGCAGTAAGAGCAAGTTCAACATTTCCGTGTATGTATAGTCCTTTTGAATATCAGGGATATCAATTTGTAGATGGAGGAGTTTTTGATAATTTACCATCTATAGAAGCTAGATATTTAGGCGCTGATAAAATATTATCAATTAAATTTAGCTTAAAGCCACATAAAAATGAAAAAACGATATATAATATTGCTATGCAGTCTTTAGATTTAATGACAGAAAATTTAATAAGGCCATCTATAAAAGAAAGCGATTATGTTTTGGATATTGATGTAAAAGATGCAAAACCATTTAGTATTAAAAAAATCAATTTTTGTTATGAAGAAGGATATAGGCAAACTTTGCTTCAAATTGATAAAATAAAAAATGTATTAGAATGTAATGACAATTAAAATTATATTATAGTGTAAAAATTAATGGTTAGTATTTTGATAGAATATCAAAGAAGGAGGCAAAATAATGTATATTGTATCTATAAAAGTAATGGAAAGGGCTAATGAAGCAACTAATCTTCAAACAATTTTAACAAAGTATGGTAATAACATAGAAACAAGAATAGGAATTAATACTTTAGATGAACATGGTTTAATAATAATTGTATATAATAATGAAAATATAGAAGAGTTTATTACTGAAATAAATAAACTTGATAATGTAAAAACAAACTATATGAAAGCGTAAAAACACTACGGAATTAAGGAATATAAAAAACATCTTTTTTAATTAAAAGATGTTTTTTTGTATAATAATTGGGAAGCTGGATGAAGTTTGATTGTAAAGTAATTTGTACAATGTGGTGAAGTGGCTTTTACAAAATTAAATAAATAATAGTAAAATATAGAATTAATCTAGATTTTTCAACAAATAATTAAAATAAAATTACTAAAATCCCTTGAAAAAGTTTACATAAACGTATATAATATAATATGTTAATAAGTATAATTACGTGGTTTATGCATAATTATAAAATGTCATAAAAATGTAATTTTTTAAATTTATTCTTTTACAAATGTGTTTCCGTAAACAAATTTCCAAAAGGATGTTGAAACAACTGAAATTACAGCATATATTGATATTGACAATATAAGATAAAAATGTAAAAATAATGCTATATAATTGTATAATTTTACAAATTATATTAATTATATATATTAAATAAGAAGAGTTTAGTAGGAGGAACTATCATGTTTAATTATTTAAGTACAGAAAAAGGAAAGATTACAACTAAAGTTTTGGCGGTGTTATTGATAATAACTTTAACACTTGTTAATTTTATTGTTTTAGGCTCAAATATAGGAAAGATAAATATTTCTTTTGCTGCAGATGCAGATGAAACATCAGAAAGTAATGTTAGATATAGTGTTTATCTTGATGAAGGAAAAACTACAACAGAGACAATAACAGATATTAACAATCAGGATTTGAAATTGTATGTTACTGTTGAGGTAAAAAATCAAGGAAGCTTGGAAAATGCAACATTAAATTTTGCAAATACAAATTTTTATTTGAAGTCTGATAATACAAAAACAAGTATAAATTTAGGAACAATACAAGCTGGAACAAAATTAGAAAAGGTTTATAATATTGTACCTAAAACAGATACACAATTTAATTTAAATTGGTTAAACATGGATAGTGTAATAACTCTTACTGGTTCATATAAAAGTGATGATGGAACAAGTGAGTTAAAGGCTGATGATACAAAAAATCAAAGAAAAGTTAATATTAAATTAGATGCTCCTACAAAAATTGGTGAAGAAGATAATAATAATCATAAAATAAATCTTAATCAAGAATTTATAACAAACCAAATCTTAACAGTTAATGGATTTTCAAAAAGAGTTATACAAGAAATGGTATGTGTAAATGTTAATAACAATAGTTATCCAACAAAATCAACATATATAGAAGCAACCAATCCAATAAGTGGAGTAACACCAGAGCTTGTAAAAGTTGCGACTTATGGAACTGCTGCAACAAATGGAAAATATTTAGAGTTTGGAACAAAAGAAGATAATAAAGCTGGATATTACGAATATGATTCAGAAAATAAAAAAGTAAAAATAACAGTAAATAATAATGCAGATGAAAATAATTGTATTTCTTGGGAAAAAAATACTGCTGATGTTTTTGTAATAACATATGTATATCCAGAAATAACAGAAACCAAAAACATGGATACAAAAATAACTGCGCAAGCTACAATGTATACATATTTAAATAATAACAATAATTATGCTTCTGCTGAAAAAGAAATAAAAACAACTTTAGAAAATAAAAGTATAAATCCAGAAATAAGTGTATCTGTAACTGGTGAAATATTTAAAGGAAATATGAACTTAGGCAAAGATACAGAATTTATGACATTATGGCAAGCTGGAATTAGTGATGCTAATTTAATGGATACTATTATTTTAACGGATGGTTCATTAACTGATGAATTTAATAAAGAAGCAGGAATTAATCCTACAACATATTATAAAGCTACATATATTAATGTAGAAGAAATGAAAAATCTTTTAGGAGAAGATGGAACAATTACAATAATTGGAGATAAGGAATATATAGTTAATAAAGATACATCTAAAGGAGAAAATCAATTTAAAGATTATTATAAAGTTGAGTATACAGGAGAAACAAATGTTATTATGATAAAAACTTCTAATCCTGTAAAAGAAGGAATAATAACAGTTATAAATGATAAAGCTTTAAAATCTAATGAAAATGTTAAAAATAATTTAGATAAAATAAATAAGTTAATAACACAAGTTTCGCTTACATATGGAAATGGTAATGATATAGTTGGAGGAACTGACTCTATAAATGTAGTTAGTGAGGAAATGGCAATTTCAAATACAGTATATGCTATTTCAGCAGAAGCAGACAAAAAAGAAATTTCTACAACACAAGCTACAGATGTTAATTTTACAATAACATTGAAACAAGATAGTGCAAAATATACATTGTATAAAAATCCGGTTATAACAGTAGAATTACCAGAATATATTGATGCAATTGAGTGTAATAATGAAAATGTTTCATTATTAAATGCCGATGGAATATTTGAAATAGAATCAACATATTTAAATAACACATATGATAAGCCAATAATTCAAGTAGAATTAAAAGGAGAAAGTACAGCTTATGGAGAAAATCCACAAATATTAATAAAGGCAAAATTAAAAACTGATAGTATAATGCCAACAACTGCAGGTACAGTAAATGTTTCTGTAAGTCAAAATAATAATGCAATTGCAAGTAAATCAATATCATTAAATGCAAAAGCAGAAACTACTTTATTAACAGCAACTGCAGTAAAAGTTGGAGAAAATGATATACAAACTGCGTTTAAAGAAAATATAACTGCACAAACAATAGAAACTGAAAATAAAGAACCAATTTCTGTAAATGTTACTGGAACTGTAATAAACAATATGGGATCTGATTTAACAAATGCTGCTGTAATTGGCAAATTAGATGGTAATTTGGGTGCAACACTAAAAAATATAAATGCAAATGCAACAATTAGTTACACAGCAGATAATGAAGTAGCTGAAAGTAGCAATTGGGTAAGCGAAATGCCAGCTAAAGCTACTGGTTATAAATTAGTATTTGATTCTATGAAGAATACTGAAACAAAGAAATTTAATTTAATACTTGAACTACCTGTAGGATTAACAACTAATAAATCAATGGATGTTGCATATACAGTAATTGCTGGAACTACAAGGGTTGAATCACCAGTAGTAACATTAAATACACCACAAAATGCAAAATTAGAATTAACAGTTACACCATCAGTAGAAAATAATGAAACTGTATATGAAGGTCAAACTTTAAGTTATGAAGTGAAAGTTAAAAATACAGGAGATGGAACAGTAAAAAATATAAATGTATCAAACATCGTACCAGAAGGAACAACATTAGTTTCTACAAGTGCTTCATCATGGACAATAGCTTCATTAGAAGCAGGAAAAGAAGAAACTAAAACAATGCAATTAACAGTAAATAACTTAGCTTCAGGAGAAACAGAAAAAGAAATAAATGTAAAAACAACTGTAACACAAGAATATTTGGAAAGTGAATTAACAAATAATGTTAAGAATGTAGTTAAAAAATCACCTTTATTGGTATCATTTGCATTACATAAAAATTATAGTGATATTGTTTTAAATGATACTATCATTTATCGAATTACAATAAAGAATAATTCAAATGAAGATATTGAAAATTTAAAGATTGAAAATATTGTGCCAAATGAACTTGAATATGAAGAAGTAATAATTTGTTCTGAAGACGATGAACAAGAGACAAAATTTAATAAAGTTGATACAAAATATAGTTTGGATAATGTAAATCTAGGAAAAAATCAAACAAAAACAATTGAGATTGAAGCTAAAATAGTAAATTACAATAAAAATGGTTTAATAAATAATTTAGATTTTTCTTGGGGAGATTCTAAAAAGGCTACTTTTACAGATGTAAGAAATATGGTAAAACCATCTACGATTTCTTTAAATATTGCATCAGACAAAACAGATAAAGAATTAAATACTGATGATATAATAGAATACAATGTTGAAGTAAAAAATGAAGGTTTTTCAGATACAAAAGTAGATTTAAAAATTAATTTAACAGAGGGATTAGAACTTACTGCAATTAAAAATTCTGAAGAAGATATATTGGTAACAGATGAAATGAAACAAAATGGTGAGTGTATAATAACTGAGGAATATATAGAAAAAAATAAAAGTACAAATATTAAAATTACAGCTAAAGTAGTGGTTGATCAAGAAAATATATCTGAAAATAAAGAAGTTTCAATACAAGCATCAGCGATTAGAGGAAAATATATTGAAGAGTCAAATAAACTTACAAATATAGTAAAAAAAGCAGAATTAAAACCACTTACAGTAACTATGAGTTCTTCTAAAGCTGATAAAGAAGTAAATACAAATGATGTAGTTGAATATTATGTTTTATTATTAAATGCTAATAAAAAAGATATTACAACAAATGTAAAAATTACATTATCAAATAGTTTAGCAATAAACAAAATAGAGACAGTTAATGATACAGATATTGCAATGACAAAAACAGATGTTGATAATAAAAATGAATATACAATTAATGATATTATTGTGCCTGCAGAAAATACTGTTAAATTAAAAGTTACATCAACTGTAACAAGAAATCAAAATGATTTAACATCAAATTTAACATTAAGTGCAAAAGCAGTAGCTATAACAGATGAAACACAACAAGAATCAAATATAATTAACTGTGTATTAAAGAAAATAAATTCAGACAATCCTGATAAGCCAGACAATCCTGACAATCCTGACAATCCTGATAAGCCAGACCCAATAACATCAAAATATTTTATATCAGGAAAAATTTGGTTAGATGAAAATAAAGATGGTCTTATGGGTAATAATGAAAAAGGCATTAAAGAAATAAATGTTAATATTAAAAATGCTTTAACAGGAGAATTTCTAAAAGATAATAATGGTAATTTAATTAAAACAACAACAAATAGTGAAGGTGTATATAAATTTGAAAAGCTTGATGCAGGTAAATATATATTAGTATTTGATTGTGATGTACAAACCTATGGAGTAACTACTGGAAAAGATTCTGTAGGAGTAATTGTTACTGAAGAAGGAAATACTTTTGTAAAAACAGATACAATTGAAATTGTAGATAAAGATATAATAAATTTAAATATTGGATTAGTGGAAAATCCAACATTTGATTTACAACTAGATAAATATGTTTCTAAAATAACAGTACAAAATGTAGATGGAACAACAACATATAATTATAATAAAACACAACTTGCAAAAGCAGAAATTTCATCAAAGAAAATGGCTGGTTCTGTGGTAGTTGTAGAATATACAATTGATGTAACAAATAAAGGAGAAATACCTGGATATGTAGATTCAATTGTAGATTATGTATCACCAGAATATACATTTAGTTCAGAATTAAATACAAATTGGTATGAAGGTGCAGATAATTATTTATATGATTTAGAACTAGGAAATGAAGAAATTATGCCAGGTGAAACAAAATCTGTAACTTTAGTATTAACTAAAACAATGACTAATACTAATACTGGATTAATAACAAATACTGCAGAAATTTCAGAAGCATTTAATGAATTTGCTTTTGAAGATGTAAACTCAATACCAGGTAATATGGAACAAAAAGAAAATGATATGTCATCAGCAGATGTAATTATATCTGTAAAAACTGGTGGAACAGGACTTTATATAGGAATATTTATAGCAAGTTTACTTATATTAGGTGGCGGAATTTACCTAGTAAATAAAAAGGTAATTGCTAAAAAAGATATATAGAAGGTAGGAGGTGAAGAAAATGAAAAAGATTAAGATAATATGTTTTAGTATAATAGTTATAATGCTGATACTTGCTTGTGTAATGAGTGTAAATTTATTAAACAATGTTAATTTAGTTGGAAAGAAAATTTTAGAAAATAAAATGGAAGCATTAACAACTTATGAGAATAAAGATACAGTATATATTTCAGCTTCACAAAAACCATGGGCAAATGTTTTTTGTGAACAAGAAGGATATGATATAAACACTTGGGGAACATATACTAGAACCAATAGTACAGTATCATTAAGTAATATACAAAAATTTAAAATTGCATATATTTTAACTACAAATTCAGAAGGATATACCAAAAGAGGATCAAATGATGTTCCAAGTGGATTTTCTGGAGATGGACCATATGCTTCGTTTAATAATGCACAACAGGCAATATGGGCAACTTTATGTTCAAAAGGTTTTTCTACTACACATGAATCATATGGTGTAAATCTTTATTATAGGAAAGTTGAAAAAATAGGAAGTACATGGAAATGGCAGGGAGGAACTCATTCTCCGTCTACAAGTACTTCAAGGCCAACATGGGTTAATTTATATATAAATGCTTCTGATTATGCAACGGCAGCAAATAGTGCTTCTATTTCTGCAACTACGTATACTGGAACAGTAAAAAAGGTAACAGATGATGGAAAAGTAGTAATTGGTCCATATAAGGTGTCATATACAACTATTACAGGAAGGACTGCTACAGTTTCACTTGATAGTTCTTTATCTGGAAAGGCATATGTTTCAGATATAAATGGAAATAATAAATCAATAGTAAATAATACAGATTTTTATATTACGGTAAATCAAGCACACATTAGTTCTTTAACAGGAAAAAGTATAAAAATAAATTATAAAATAAATTTACAAATTGTTGATAAAGCATATAAATTTTCACCAAATACAGGAACACAGCAATTAATAACATTTACATTAAAATCATATGATAAAACAGCAAATGTAAATTTATCAATACCTACACTTGTACCTAAAGTTGCAATTAATTTAAATAAAATTAATGATTTAGGAAATAATTTAACAGGTGCAAAATTTGATATTAGTTTTAAACAGGGAGCAACATCTTTAGGAAGCAAAACAGGTGTAAATGCAGGAGAAACATTAACATCAAATCAACCATCTGGAACAGGAGATATAACAGTTACAGTAAAAGAAACTAATGTACCAGAAGGATATTATAGTTTTGGAACTGCAACAGCTACATTAAAGTATGATGCTACAAATTCAAAATGGTATCTATATGATAATGGAAATACTATATTTCATGAAAAATCAAATACAAGAACAACTACATTAACAACTTTAACAATTAATACTGTTAATAAAGCTAAAATAGAAAATTTAGTAATTAATAAAGTTAATTCAATTGGAATAGGTATAGAAGGTGCAAAATTTAAAGTTACAGATATTACAAATTGCTCAAATAGTACAGATATAAAAAGTAAAACATATATAACAGATGCTAATGGAAATATAAATATCGGAGAAATAAAAGTAGGAGATTTAAATAATTCACAAGTTGTTATAACATTAGAAGAAACTGATGCTCCTGCTGGATATAATAAATTAACTGGAAATGTTGAAATTACATTAACATATTTAAAGGCATTAAATAATTGGGTAAGTGAAATTACTTCAAAGCCAACTATAGAACAAAATGCACAAGATGCACTATTTACAACTAATTGCGTTAAAAGTGGAAATAAAACAACAGTAAATGTAAAAATTCCAGATTTAGCCAAAATTGATGAATTGAAAATTAAAAAAGTAGATCAAAATGGAACGTCAATAAAAGGTGCAAAATTTAAAGTTACAAATATTACAAATTGTTCAAATAGTACAGATATAGAAGGAACTGAATATGTAACTGGAGCTGATGGAATACTTACAATTAAAGATGTTGTATCAAAATCAATGGATGAATCAATAGTTGTTGAATTAGAAGAAACTAATGCACCTAAAGGGTATAAAAAATTAAGTGAGACTATTGAAGTTACCTTTACATATAATGGAACAAGTAAAAAATGGGAAGGAATAGTAACTAAGGAGCCAACTGTTGAACATAATAATGGATGTCAATTTGATGTTACTTCAACTGGTAGTACAAATCAAACAATAGCAACTATAACGGCAACAGATTTAGCTGAAATTGATGATTTAATAATTAATAAAATTGACTCAATGGATAACAGCTTAGAGATATCTGGAGTTAAATTTAAAGTTACTGGTACTACAAATTGTGCAAATTCAGAAGATATTTTAAATAAAGAATTTAAAACAGTAGATGGTAAATTAAGTTTTGGAAGAATAACATTTGCAAATATTAATGAGACTTTAGAAATAACAATTGAAGAAACAAGCGCTGCGTTAGGTTATAAAAATCTTACTGCTCCTATAACAATTAAGATAGATTATAATGGAGCTGCAAGTTATAATGTTTCTATAGAGAGTGACAATGAAGAAGATGTTACTATAGAAGATAATAGTAATAATATAATAACAGTAGCTGTTCCAAATATACCAGTAATGCTTGTTGGTGGAATAGTATTTAATGATGGATCAAATGGTGAATCAAAAGAAGGAAATCAAACTTTACAAAATGGAACTTATACAAAACAAGCTGATTTTGATGAAGGTTTATCAGGAGTTACAGTTCAACTACTTAATGAAGATAGCGAAGTAATTGCAACTACAATATCATCTGAGGGCAATGAAACTATAACATACACAAGCTATAATGGTGAAGAATATACAAAAACATTAGTTAAAGGTGAATATTTCTTTAGTTGTACAGACGAAGAGGACTATTTAGTAAGAGACAACTATACTGTTATATTTATATATAATGGTCAAAAATTTATAACAACTGCTATAGCAGCAAATTTACAAGAAAATAATGATATGAATAAAACTGAAGAAATGGGAAGAAGCACTTTTAATAATCAGTTTGTTACAATTAATAATGCTTCAGGTTTAGCATATAGTTATACTGAAAAAGAAGATTGTGAAAATGTTGAGGATGCAAATTTATTGATGTATACTGATGAAACAACATCTTGGGTAAATGACAATTATGAATCAGAGGTTAAAGAAGAATTTACAATATATTCAAAAACAGGATATGATTTAACTGACAATTGGCAAAATGTATGGAATTCTAATGGAGAAGTAAATACTAATGCATATCAATTAGATACAAATTGTGGTTTAAGAGAAAGAAGACTTGATATATCTTTAACAGATGATGTTGAAAATGTTGAAGTTAGCATTAATGGAAAAACAGCAACATATAATTATGCACAAGTTATAGATGGCGAAGTAGATGCGCTATTAAATGGAGATAATCTTTCAAAAAATGTTAAACTAAATTATAATCAAGATATTTATGAATCAGATTATAACTATAGAATAGAAGATTATGCTGATGGGCTATTAGAAAACAATTTAAACGAAAATGATGCTGCTGAAATTGCAGGAAATGTTTCTGTGGAAAGTGAATTAAAGATAAATGTTACATATAAATTAAAAGTAAAACTTCAAACTATTACTGAAGAAGGAAGTGTTAGGGTTAAAACAGTATATGATTATTATAACAAAGATGTATATACATATATAGGAGAAGATGAACGTGTTTCTGTAGTAGAACCTGGAGTGGTTGAAATCGATTTAAGTGACAGTGAACTAAATGGAGAATATTCTGAAGAAATAGAGCTAAAATTTAGTGTGGTTATTCCAGATGGAGCAAATGTTGGTGAAGAAATATGTACTGGAGAAAATTATGCTGAAATAGTTGAATATTCAACAGAGGACGGATTAATAGATAGAGACTCTAATCCAGGGGATATAAGTGAACATATTGAAGATGATACAGATTATGCACCAAGCATGATATTTAAACTAGCTGAAAATAAGACAAGAACAATTAGTGGATATGTATGGAATGATTCTGCAAATAAAGATTCATATGAAATTGGTGATGGAATTAAAAAAGAAGAGACTGAAGAAGTAGTTAATGATGTTATTGTACAACTTATAGAAATAAAACCTATAGAAATATTAGGAACAACATATAATTTAGAATATATTTGGCAAGAAACAAGAAGTGGAAGCAATGAAGTAAGCGCAATTGATTTAGGTAATACAAATATAGAGAACTATTATAATAATATAACTGAAAATGGTAAATATGAGTTTACTGGATTTATACCAGGTAATTACATTGTAAGGTTTATATATGGTGATGGAACAACAGAAGATGTAACAACATATAATGGTCAAGATTATAAGTCAACATATTATGGAGATTATGCATCAAATGATTATTATAATACAAGTGAAAATTCATTTAACAAGGATATTTCTGTAGCAAGAGATAACGAAGCAAGAAGATTAGAAGTAATGGCATATTCTGCTGAAATTGATTATGATATAGGTAGTGCAGTTGAATCAAAGACAGATCCTATGTTAAAAGCTACATGGATGTGTGCAGAAACACTAAAAATTAATGTACCTGTAGATGCAGATGATATTGCAACTGCTTCAGATAGTACAGATTCTTCTAATTCAGAAAATCAAATAACATTTGATAAAATTAACTTTGGATTAGAAAAGAGACCAGAAACAAAAATAGAATTAGAAAAACATATTACAGCATTAAGTGTAACAACAGAAAGTGGACAAATTTTATTAGATGCAAGAGCTGATATAGATGATTTGACTAAAAATAAAGAAGGTGTAACAAAGGGATTAACATCAATTACTTCAACGAGAAATAATAGAGGATACTGGAGATTAGAAACTGATTTATCAGAACTTGGTCAAGGATCTGAAATGGAAGTAACATATACATATGTAGTTAAAAACGTGGGAGACACAGACTATTTATCTAAAACTTTAATAGATGAATATAAAGCAGATATAACTGATCCAAGCAAGACAATAAATAATTATAAAGAGTATTTGATAGGTACAGCATCATATGTAAAAGCTAATATTCAAATTGGATCACATACTATAGGAAAGTATTTAGGAAACTTCTATTATACAGGAAGCCAAGATCCTGAGAAGGATGCTAAAGTTCCAACACAAGTAAATGAAATTCAAGAAGCATTAAATAACCAATTTGGATTAAGCACAGATAATAATTATTTTGAGAAGGTTACTGAAGCTGATGATGGGAATAGCCAGTATGCTATTAGTAGTGGAGGAAAATATCAAAGAACAATATGGAGAATTACAGGAGATGTAATTGAATCTAAAAAAGAGACTATGAATACAATCATAAAATCTACTGGTGGATTATCTTTAATTCCTGGAGGAAAGGATTTAACTAAATCTGTAAATCTAGAAGCAACAATAACAACAGATGGAGGAAGCTACGATAGCTATATTGCAGAAATTACAAAATATACAAATGCTGCAGGTAGAGTAGACATGAATGTAGTTCCAGAAAATTTAAGTTATGTACATAGTGATGATACAACAAGAACATTAGATAATACAGGTGATACAGGTAAGAAATATAAGAGTGAGGTGTCAAACGAACATGACGAGTTCTGGGGTGAAAGTATAATTATATCTAAACCTACAGGTGAAGATAAAATTACACCAATACAAATTATAATGGTATCAACATTTGCGGTAGCAATAATAGGATTAGGAGCAATTACAATAAAAAAATTTGTATTAAAAAAATAATATAAAAAGAAAGGCTTTATAGCCTTTCTTTTTTAGCTGTAGGGGCGATTTTAATCGCCCGCATATTTATGATAGCAAATTGAATAAAAAAATATATTTGGTAAATAATTCTAATATAACATCTTGCTGATTAAAAAATGTTGTGATATAATTTTTAAGAATTGAACAAAAGAAAGGTAGGGTTAATAATGGAAAGTGCAGAAGATTTAAAAAAACGTTTATTTAATGAAAAAAAATGTGGATGGGACAGTGTTAATGAAGAACAAAAAGATTCAATAAGAGTATTTGGAGATGAATATATTCATTATTTAAATAGATGTAAAACAGAAAGAGAAGCAGTAGACTTTACTAAAGAAATACTAGGAAAAAATGGATTTATAGATATTAGAGAAAAAACAGTTTTATTACCAGGAGATAAAGTTTACTATGTAAATAGAAATAAAAGTATGTATATTGCTGTAATTGGAACAAGTCCAATTGAAGCAGGATTAAATATTGTAGGTGCACATATAGATTCACCAAGATTAGATTTAAAACCTAACCCATTATATGAGGATACAGGTTTTGCATATTTAAAAACACATTATTATGGTGGAATAAAAAAATATCAATGGACAACAATTCCACTAAGTTTACATGGAGTTGTGGTAAAAACAACAGGTGAAACTGTTAAAATAAACATAGGGGAAAATGATGATGACCCAACATTTGTTATAACAGATTTATTACCACATTTAGCTCAAGATCAAATGGAAAAAAAATTAAAAGACGGAATAAATGGAGAAGATTTAAACTTACTTATAGGAAGTATTCCATTTAAAGATGAAAATGTTAGTGAAAAAGTTAAATTAAATATTTTAAGATTATTAAACGAAAAATACGATATTACAGAAAAGGATTTATTAAGTGCAGAAATAGAACTTGTACCTGCATTTAAAGCAAAAAGTTTAGGATTTGATAGAAGTATGGTTGCTGGATATGGACAAGATGATAGAGTTTGTGCATATACATCATTAAGAGGAATTTTAAATGTTCAAAATCCAAAGAAAACAGCAGTATGTATTTTATCAGATAAAGAAGAAATTGGAAGTGTTGGAAACACTGGAATGGAATCACATGTGTTTGATACATTTATAGCTGAATTATTAAATAAAACAGGAGAAAATAGACCTAATTTATTAGATAAAGTATTTTGTAATTCAAAAATGCTATCTGCAGATGTTGATGCTGCTTTAGATCCAATATATGTTGCAGTTTCAGAAAAAAATAATGCTTCTTTATTAGGATATGGAATAGGATTTAATAAATATACAGGAGCTAGAGGAAAATCAGGAGCTTCAGATGCAAATGCTGAATATGTTGCTGAAGTTAGAAGTATATTAGAACAAAACAATATACCATATCAAATTGGTGAACTTGGAAAAGTTGATGTTGGAGGAGGAGGAACTATTGCATATATACTTGCTAATAAAGGTATAGATGTAATAGACTGTGGAGTGCCAGTATTATCAATGCATTCACCTTATGAAGTAACAAGTAAATTTGATGTATATTGTGCATACAAAACGTATGAAACATTTTTAAAATAAAACAAAAGAAAAAGAAGCGTAGCATTTTATTAGTAAAATTATGCTTCTTTTTTGCATAGTAGAATGGAGGTTTTATGGAAGATAACACAAATAAATTAAAAACTTTAATGGTTGTAAAAAGAAATGGAAAAAAAGTTAACTTTGATGGAACTAAAATTGCTTTAGCAATAAAAAAAGGTTTTGACAGTGTAAAAGAGGTAAATGATGATGAAAATACTTTTAAGTATAATGAAAAAGATGTGTATAAAGTATATTCAGAAGTTATAAACCAAATAGAAAAAATAAGTATGGACAAAATAAAAATAGAAGAAATTCAAGATTTAATAGAAAAAGCTTTACAAAAAAAAGGATATGAAGATGTTTATGAATCTTTTACAAATTATAGGGAAAGAAGAGCACAATCTAGAAAGTTATTTTTTGACGAAAAAAAGCAACATAAGTTTTTAAAAGCATTAGAAAATTTGGGATTAAAATCAGCATGTGAAGAAAATTCTAAACGTGAAAATGCAAATGTAGATGGTGATACAGCTATGGGGACAATGCTTGAATATGGAAGTACGGTTTCTAAGGAATTTGCAAAATCATATTTAATGAAAAAAAAATTTGCAGAAGCTCATGATAAAGGTGAAATTCATATACATGATTTAGATTTTATGCCGATGGGTACTACAACTTGTTGTCAAATAGATTTAGAAAAATTGTTTAAAGATGGATTTTCTACCGGACATGGTTTTTTAAGGGAACCACAAGATATAATGTCATATTCTGCACTTGCGGCTATTGCAATACAATCAAATCAAAATGATCAACATGGTGGACAAAGTATACCAGCTTTTGATTATTATATGGCGCCAGGTGTAGTAAAAACATTTAAAAAACAATTTAAACAAACAATAAATGATTTTTTAGAGTTAACAGATTTTGATAAATTTATAGCAATGAATGGAATTGCAAGAGAAATTGATAGAATACAAACAATAGAGTTTGATATTTCTATTTTCTATAAATTTTGTAGAGAATCAGAAGAACTTGAAAGACTTTTTAGAATGTCTTATCAAAAGGCTTTAGAAAAGACTAATAGGATAACATATCAAGCTATGGAGGCTTTTGTTCATAATTTAAATACAATGCATTCTAGAGCAGGAGCACAGGTACCTTTTTCATCAATAAATTTCGGAACAGATACATCTCCAGAAGGAAGAATGGTTATTAAAAACTTTTTATTAGCTACAGATAGTGGACTTGGAAGAAATGAAACACCAATATTTCCAATTTCAATATTCAAAGTTAAAGAAGGGGTTAACTATAATCCAGAAGATCCAAATTATGATTTATTTAAACTTTCTTGCAAGGTGTCTGCTAAGAGATTATTTCCAAATTTCTCTTTCTTAGATTCTTCATTTAATAAAGAATTTTATAAGGAGGGAGACTATAATACAGAGGTTGCTTATATGGGATGCCGTACAAGGGTATTAGGAAATGTAATAGATGGGGAAAAAGCTGTAACAGGAGGAAGAGGTAACTTATCTTTTACATCTATAAATCTTCCAAGACTTGGAATAAAATATGGAATTGTAAATTCTGATAAAGCAGATATGTCAGGATTTTATAAAGAACTAGAAGAGAAAATAGAGTTAGTTAAAGACCAATTATTAGAGAGGTTTGAAGTACAATGTAACAAAAAAGTATATAATTTTCCATTTCTTATTGGACAAGGATTATGGTTAGATAGTGAAAAATTAAGACCAGATGATAAATTACGTAAGGTTTTAAGACATGGAACTTTAACAGTAGGATTTATTGGACTTGCAGAATGCTTAAAAGCATTAACAGGAAAACATCATGGTGAAAGTGAAGAAAGCCAAAAATTAGGATTAGAAATTATAGAATTTATGAGAAAAAAAGTAGATATGTATTCTAAAGACTATAATTTAAATTTTAGCTTAATTGCAACACCAGCAGAAGGTTTATCAGGAAGATTTGTTGAAATGGACAAAGCAATTTTTGGTAAAATAAAAGGAATAACAGATAGAGATTATTATACAAATTCATTTCATGTTCCAGTGTATTATCACATTTCAGCAGCAAAGAAAATAGAATTAGAAGCGCCATATCATAATTTAACAAATGGTGGACATATAACTTATGTAGAGCTTGATGGAGATACAACTGCAAATATAGAGGCTTTTGAAAAAATTGTTCATAAAATGAAAGAAGAGGGTATTGGATATGGAGCTATAAATCATCCAGTTGATAGAGATCCTGTTTGTGGATTTACAGGAGTAATTGGTGATGTGTGTCCAGAATGTGGAAGAAGCGAAGAAAATGGCATTAAATTTGAAAGAATTAGAAGGATAACAGGATATTTAGTTGGGACTGTGGACAGATTTAACAATGCAAAAAAACATGAAGTTATAGATAGGGTAAAACATAATATAAAATGAAAATAAGACTAGCAGAAGAACCACAACCAGATAGCATTGTTGATGGTGAAGGCATAAGAACTGTTATTTGGACACAAGGATGCAACCATAATTGTAAAGGATGCCATAATCCACGGAACACATGATTTTAATAAAGGCTTTGTAATAGAGGTAGATGACTTAAAAAAGGAAATTATAGATATAGAAGGTCAAGATGGAATAACACTTTCTGGAGGAGATCCATTTTTTCAACCAGAAGCATGTAAAGAAATAGCAAAATTTTGCAAGGAAAACAGGTTAAATGTATGGGCATATACTGGATATACATTTGAAGAATTGCAGAATATAGGTAAAAATAATAATACCGTAAAAGAACTAATGCAAAATATAGATGTATTAGTGGATCGGAAAATTTATAATAGAACAAAAAAGTTTAGATGTAAAATTTAGAGGTTCAAAAAATCAAAGAATATTAGATATGAAAAAAAGTCTAGAACAAGAAAGAGCAATAGAGATAGAAAAATACAATAAAGATTTTGTAGAAGAAAATAAATATGGAAAGACTAAAAATATTTTCATATAAAGAATAAAAATAAAATCACCTTATAAAATTATATAAGGTGATTTTTTATGTATGATTTTAAAAATAAATTTAAATTTATAATTTCATTTTTTATAGTTTTTATATTAGTATTTAATATACCAATATATGCAGATGAAGTAGAAGAAGATTTAGATTTTGTTTGGTTACAAGAAGAAATATCAAAAACAAAAACTGAAAGTGCTACATTAAATATACAATCAAAATCAGCTATTGCGTATGACCGTAGTTCAAAAACAGTTTTATTTGGAAAAAACGAAAATCAAAAAGTTAAAATGGCAAGTACAACTAAAATTATGACAGCAATTGTGTTTTTAGAAAATGTTAATGATTTAAATCAAACAGTAAACGTTTGTAAAGAGGCGGCTAGCATAGGTGGATCGCGTTTAGGATTAAAAACAAATGACCAAATTACATATAATGATTTGTTATATGGGTTACTTTTATGCTCTGGCAATGATTGTGCAATTCAGATTTCCGTAAGCGTTTCTGGAAGTGTAGATGAATTTGTAAAATTAATGAATAATAAAGCAGAAGAATTAGAACTTAAAAATACACATTTTATGACACCACATGGATTAGATCAAGATGAACATTATACAACAGCTTTTGAACTTGCAAAAATTACAGATTATGCATTGAATATAGAAAAAATTAAAGAGGTAGTGAATACTAAAACATATACAGTAAGTATTAATGGATATTCCAAAACAATATCAAATACAAATGAATTATTAGGGTATTTGGATGGAGTAAATGGAGTAAAAACAGGATTTACAAATGGCGCAGGAAGATGTTTAGTTACATCAGTAAATAGAGATAATTTTAATATAATTACAGTAATACTTGGAGCAGATACTAAAAAAATAAGAACAAAAGATTCCATAAATTTAATAGAATATGTGTATAGCAATTATGAACTTATTAATTTAAGAGAAATTATAGAAGAAGAATTTAAAGCATGGAAATTAATAAATGAAAATAGAATATATATTAATAAAGGAATAGAAGAAAAGGTTGATTTAAAAATTAACAAAATAGAGTATAATTTATATCCAATAAAAATAGATGAAAAAGATAACGCTTCAATTGAAATTAATTCATTAGATTACATAGAAGCTCCTGTTTTACAAAACGAATTAATAGGAGAGATAAATGTAAAAATAAATGAAAAATTTATAGGACAAATTGATATAGTAAGTAAAAAAGAGATAAGAAAGAAAAACATGTGGGATTATTTTAAAATATGTTTGACTTCTATATTTTAATAATTATATAATTATTAAAAGGAGAAAATGAAGAATAATGGAAGAAAAATTTGAAGAATTTTATAAAAAAGTTGATTTAGAAACAAAGCTAGAGATAGAACTTTATAAGGAACAATTAAATGAAGAAAAAGAGATTAAAAAATCAAAATTATTAAAATTATTAATTGATTTTATATGTTGTATTATGGTAACAATAGTTTTTTTGGGAGTACGTGATAGTTATATTGGAGTTAATATTATGATTGTATTAATAATAGAAATGCCAATTTTTGTAATACCTTTGTTATTAATTTTATTATCTAATAAAAATAGTATGAAAGCTAAGATTAATATTAAAAATAAATTTATAAAAATTATGTTAAAATATATAGCAGATGATGCAAAATACATGCATAACTATAGTATTCAGGCAACAGATTATTTAAAGGCATACCCTGAATATGGAGATGTATTTAATTCAAACTATTTAATTACATATAATAATGAAAATGTAAAAATAAGTGAGGTTATTTCTATAAAACATTATAATTCTGACAAAATTAAGCCTTTATTTGATGGACTATATTATATTTGCAATATTGGAAGAAATGTTAATGAAACTGTATATATAAAAACAAAAGGAATAGAAAATGACTTGGATTACCAGAAAAAATATTCTAAATTATATTTAAAAGAATATGAAAATAATTTCAAAATATTTGTATCTGAAAAGAGCAAAATAATTAATACTGCTCTTTTAGAAAAATTACAAGAATTTTATAATTATATAAATAGAGAATTTGAAATTGTAATAATAAATGATTGCCTATATTTTAGACTACACAAAATATTTTTTGTAGATGAAATTATTATGAAAAAAAATTCGATAAACAAAAAAATGGTAAAAAACTATTTTGATGCTATATATGTAACAAAAGATTTATTTGATTATATAATACAATCGGCAGAAAATATTTATTAGTTGCCATTGGCAATTTTGAAAAAAAGTAGTGAACAATAGATTAAAATTGTTCACTACTTTTTTGGAGGCGACACCCAGATTCGAACTGGGGAATCAGAGTTTTGCAGACTCGTGCCTTACCACTTGGCTATGTCGCCATATAATAAATGTATATTCATAATTTGTTTAAATATGAATACTAATGGAGCGGGAAACGGGGCTCAAACCCGCGACCTCTGCCTTGGCAAGGCAGCGCTCTATCAACTGAGCTATTCCCGCAAATATTTGCACTTAAAATTGACATAGAATATAATAGCAAAATAATTCTAAAAAGTCAATAGTAAATTGTTGATTTCTTTTGACAAAATGTAGGTTAGTCAATGATGTGTC
>DCHW01000051.1 GCA_002314935.1 Clostridiales bacterium UBA1742
TACAATTTGTAAAACACCAGTCTGAGATATTTAATACTGGATTTCCTACACTTCCTAATGTAATATTTTCTAAATTTGTACAAGATTCAAATTGATATCCTCCATACCCTGTATTAATTGTAACATTTGGTATATTTACATTTTTTAATCCACTACAGTTTTTAAATGCACAACCTGCAATAAATATATTTGTATTTTTTGAAAATTCTAAATTTTCTATTGATGTGCAATTATAAAAAGCTGATTCTCCTATTTTTGTTACATTTTTCCCAAATAATACTTTTGTTATTGTTGTTTTATCTGCTATTGTACTACTATATGTCGAAGCATTTATTGTTGTTTCTGTTGTTACAAATATTTTTTCTTCATCATTTTCTGTATAGTATATTACTGTTTCATCTGATTCAAATACTGCTGTATATTCTGCATCGCCTACTACTTTTAATGTTTGGCTAGGGTTTGTTGATATTTCTTTTCCATCTTTTAACCATTTTGAAAATTCAAATTCAACTTTTTGCTCTCCTACTGTCAATTCCTTTGGTAATGCTGTTACAGTTATTGTATCATTTACTTTTACTTCAATTGGTATATCTATATTTTCTCCTTGTATTTCTCCTTCTCCCTGAATTTTAAATGTTATTGTTGCTTTATCTGACTTTACTTCTAATCCTACTTCTCTAGCCCATTCTTCTTCTTTTTTATTTCCACTATACATATACCATAACTCATTATCTTTTATTATAAATTTTCCTTTATACTTTGTATCAAAACTTTTTATACATTTTTCTAAATTGTCAGTTTCGCAAAACTCTTTAGCTTGAATTACTTCTCCTATCATTCTACCACTTTGTTTTCCATTTTCATCTATATATTCTTCATCATTATTATCATAGTTTTCAACTAAAAATGCTTGTAATTCTTCTTGATATTTTCTTACATCTGTTTGAAAGGCTGCTTTTCTTGCTTTTGAAAATATTCCTCCATTCATTGCTATATTTACTGTTACTGCTACCAATATTAACATTACTATTATTGTTATTATTAATGCTATTAATGTAATACCTTTGTCATTTGTTTTTACCATTTTTCTTCCCCCATTTTTTATTCTTCGGGCGATTAAAATCGCCCCTACAAGATTTGTATATTCAAATTTTAAATTGTTTTTTAACAATCTTACTTCCATAATATCATTATTTTATTCTTTGCTTTACGACTTCATACATTACAATTCCTGCTGATACTGATGCATTTAGTGATGTTATTTTACCTTTCATTGGTATTTTTACTAATACATCACAATTTTCTTTTACAAGTCTGTTCATTCCAAAACCTTCACTTCCAATAACTATTGCAATTGCACCATTAAAGTCTTGGTTATAATAATAGTCTTTAGCGCTTCCATCTGTTCCATATATCCATAATCCCTGTTCTTTTAAAAATTTTATAGTATCATTAATATTATTTACTCTCGCTATTTTCATATGCTCTACTGCACCTGCTGATGTTTTTTCTACAGTGCTATTTACTCCTACAGCTCTTCTTTTTGGAATTATTATTCCATGTACTCCAGCAGTTTCTGCAGTTCTAATAATACTTCCTAAATTATGTGGATCTTCTATTCCATCTAAAATTAAAACAAATGGATTTTCATTTTTTTGTTTAGCATATTCTAAAATATCTTCAATCTCGCAATAATTAAATGGTGCAACCATCGCAATTACTCCTTGATGATTTTCTGTTTGTGATATTTGATTTAATTTTTGTTTTTCAACTTCAACTACTACAATTTTTCTTTCTTTTGCAATAGCAAGTATTTTATTTATTGATCCGTGTTTTTCACCTTTTGCTACCATAATTTTATTAATATCTCTATCTGTTTCTAATAATTCTAAAATACTATTACGTCCTTCTATTTGATCTGAAAATTTTTCTTTATTATTTATATTTTCGTTTTTCAATTTGTTTTCTCCTTTTTATTTGATTTTTATTTTAGGTTATGCTATAATTTATTGGCATATTTTTTATGAAAGGAGGTCGCTTACCAGTGGCCTACTTATATGTCAAATTCCGGATTCGGAAAGCTTTTACTCGATCTTATAATATAAAGAGAATTAACTGGAAATCTGTTGAATTTCTTCATCCAAGATGGATACGAGAATCTGCATTTTTCTCTATTTTTCACCTTACATTAAAAGATGTGTGTACAGAGCATTTAGAAGATGGAGAATTTAGATACACTCTCTACTTCTAGCAATAGAGCTTGCCAGCAATTTTCTGGCAGGCCTTCTTTTTATTCATCATCTAATTTTAATACACTTAAAAAGGCTTCTTGTGGTACTTCAACACGACCAATTTGTCTCATTTTCTTTTTACCCTTCTTTTGTTTTTCTAATAATTTTTTCTTTCTTGTTACGTCTCCTCCATAACATTTTGCTAATACATCTTTTCTCATTGCAGATATTGTTTCTCTTGCAATTATTTTTCCACCAACTACCGCTTGTATTGGAATTTCAAATAATTGTCTTGGAATAACTGTTTTTAATTTTTCTGCCATTTTTCTTCCTCTTGTATACGCATTGTCTTTATGTACTATAAATGATAATGCATCTACAGCTTCATTATTAATATGTATATCTAATTTTACAAGATCCGATTTTCTGTATTCTTTAAATTCATAATCAAAAGATGCATATCCTTTTGTTTTAGATTTTAATGTATCAAAAAAATCGTATATAATCTCATTTAGTGGTAGTTCATATTCTAATGTAACTCTAGTACTATCTAAGTATTTCATATCAATATAAGTACCTCTTCTATCTTGACACATTTCCATTATATTACCAACATACTCTTTTGGAAGCATTATTTCTGCTTTTACTATTGGTTCTTCTATATAACTAATTTCTTGTAATGGAGGTAGATCTATTGGATTATATAACTCAATTTTTTCTCCACCAACTTTATATACTTTATATATAACCGATGGTGCGGTTGTAATTAAATTTAAATCAAATTCTCTTTCTAATCTCTCTTGAATTATTTCTAAATGCAATAATCCTAAAAATCCACATCTAAATCCAAATCCCAATGCAATTGATGTTTCTGGTTCATATTCTAAAGATGCATCATTTAATTTTAATTTTTCTAATGCTGTTTTTAAATTTTCATAATCTCCACCATCTAATGGATATAATCCACAATATACCATTGAATTTGCTTTTTTATAACCTGGTAATGGCTCGTTTGCAGGTTCTAATGCATTTGTAATTGTATCACCAACATGCAAATCAGATACAGTTTTTATACTTGCAGCAATATATCCTACTTCTCCTGCTTTTAAATTTTCAGATGGTGCATATCGACCTGGTTCTAGATATCCTATTTCTGTAACAACAAATTTTTTTCCTGTTGCCATAAATAGAATTTCGTCTCCTACTTTTACACTACCTTCTACAACTCTAACATAACTTACAGCGCCTTTATAGTTGTCATAAAAAGAATCAAAAATTAAACATTTTAATGGTTTTTCAGTATCTCCAACCGGTGGCTTAAATTCTGTTACTATTCTTTCTAATACCTCTTCTATATTTAATCCAGATTTTGCAGATATACAAGGTGCATCCATTGCAGGTATTCCAATAATATCTTCTATTTCCTGTTTTATTTCTTCTGGTCTTGCATTTGGTAAATCCACTTTATTTATTACTGGTAAAATATCTAAGTTATTATCTAATGCTAAATACACGTTTGCTATTGTTTGTGCTTCAACCCCTTGACTTGCATCAACTACTAAAATAGCACCTTCACATGCTGCTAAGCTCTTAGATACTTCGTAATTAAAATCAACATGTCCAGGTGTGTCTATTAAATTTAAAATGTATTCTTCTCCATCTTTAGCTTTATATTTCATTCTTACAGCTTGGGCTTTTATTGTAATTCCACGTTCTTTTTCTAAATCCATATTGTCTAATATTTGACTTTCCATTTCTCTTGTAGAAACTAGCCCAGTCTTTTCTATTAATCTATCTGCTAATGTTGATTTTCCATGGTCTATATGTGCTATAATGCTAAAATTTCTAATATATTTTTGTTTGTCTTGCATAAATTCCCCCGTCTACATACAATATTTATTATATTTGTTTTTTAAATTTTCCTTTGCTAATACTTTATCTATACCTTCATTGCTAATCTCTTCAAAAATATTTTTAAAGAAATTTTGCATTTTAGGATGAAATAAATCTTTATTTTTTATATTTTCCCAGTACCACAATGGATACTCTTTTGTAAACTCTTTTCCTTTATATACACTTCCTGCAGATAACATATCACAAATCATTTCAACTGCATATTTATATGGAATAACAGGTGCTTTTATAGGAGCATTAAAATCATACCAATATTCTTCATGATGTTTATTGTGTCCTTTATGATGTAACCATGCTGCTGAATATTCACGTTTTTCTCTTGCAACTTGTATTGGACTTTTATATCCAACATAATATTTAGAGCTTTCCCAAAATTCTGTTGGAGTATATTTAGATAAATCATGTACAAGTCCTCTCCAAAATAGCCCAACCTTTGTACAAAATTTAAAAACAAGCCATCTATGTTTTGTAATTAGTTTAAAATGATTCCACATTTTTTTAATCATCATGTTCCTCCTAAAGAGTTTTGCAATTTTTAAAGTTTAGGCAATTAAAATCATCCTTATATTTTTTTAATTACTTTATGCTATCTTTAAAAAGTCATGCAAATTACTATATAAATTACTATTCTTATTAATTCAGTGCTTAATAAATTATCTATAACAAATGGAATTCCCATCTTATTTACTTTATCATATTCACTTAATAAATTTTCTTTTTCTTCTTCTGTGCAAAGTTTTTTATTGTCCATATATTTTTCTGCTAAAAATCTCGCTTTTGTCATTGCATCTATTTCTAAAAAGCTCCTTACACTAAATCCTACAAAAGACATTAATAATAAAATTCCAACTTGAATCATTCCATTATTTATAATGTTAAATGCTGTAAGCAATGCTATTACAGCAAAATATATTAATTTTATATTTGAAAATATAAAATTAAATAGTAATAATGTTTTATTTTGACATGAATGTATACATTCATGTGCTATTGTTTGAATTCTTGCATAATTTTCTTTAAAATCTGCAATTATTATTTTATTAGTTACTGCAATATATAAACTAGTTTTTGTATCTTTTGCCTGTTCTATTTTTACATTTTTATTGTGTAATATTTCTAACATATCTTTTGCTATTTCTATATTATCCGGAAATTTATTAGATATTTTTTCCATACCTTTATTTTCATTTAGTTCTTTTGCTTTTTTGTAGTTTACTCCATAAATAGCTTTAGATAAAACTATCATTAAAATTATTATAATTAAAAACAAAATATATTGCATATTTACTCCTATTTTAATTCTACTTTTGGATTATTTTCAATTCTATATGTAGCCAATGGATAAATTCTTTTTTCAGCAGGTATAAAACCTCTTACTTGTACTGTTGGAAGTATCCATGTGTATGGTCCAATAAAAGTTCCTGGTACAGAGGTTGAATTTGCCCCCATTCTTGAACTATCTCCTATAATACTTCCAAAAAAATCTATTCCAGTATTATATTTTTCTCCATTTGTTTTAATTTCAATATTTTTTTGATCAAATCTTCTATTAGCTAAAATTACGCCACTTCCAATTCTTGTTGATTTTCCAAGTATTGTATCTCCAACAAAAGCTAAGCTAGCAACTTTGGCTTTGTTTTGTAATATACTATTTTTCACTTCAGAGCAATGTCCTACAACAGCATTATCACCAATTATTGACCCAGGTCTTATTAAAGCTCCAGATTGAATTTCAACATTTTTTCCTATTAATACCGGTCCCTGTATTGTAACATTTGCATGTATCTTTGTTCCTTCATCTATAAAATAATTTCCTGTTATTGAACAAAATTCTCCCACTTCTGCTTTATTAATTTTTATATCTTTTTCTACAAGTTCTTCATTTAAATATGCTTTTATGTTTTTTAAAACTTCCCATGGATAAATACAACCATTAAAAACTTCTTTAAAAGTAAAGTTATCCATTTCTTTAAAATAATATTTTAATTCAAATTCTTCCATTTAATATTACTCCTATTTATATTTTTCTAAAATTGTTCCTAAATCTTTTGCAAATTCTTTTAATAAAACAATTTTTATTCCATTTTCTTTACCTTTTGTATAGTCTTCTATAACTTGTTTTAATTGTTTTATATTTCTAGCTTCTGGTTCAAGTTCTTTTGTAAATTTATCTGCTCTTTCAAGTAATAATTCTTTTATAGAAACTATATCTTCATTAGTTGCACAAGAAATTCTTTGGAACATTTGATATACATCATAATATTTAAAAATTGGAATATTCATACATTCTCTATCGAATCTATCATAAAACATTTCCATTTTCATAGGTATACATTTAAAAATTTCTTCTGCTTTTTGTATATATTGTTTATCTTTTAACGTATTATTTATCATATAAAAATGATCTAATATTTCATTTATTTCAGCTGTTTTTTCTCCTATTATAACACGTTCTATTTCTGCTTCTGCATTTTCACAATAATCAGATTTTAATGCAGCTATATTCATTCCATTAAAAAATACAATTTTAATATTTTTTATATCATAATTAATTAATCCACGTCTTATAAAATATGTAAAATATATAAATAATTTTACAGTATCAAGTAATGTTACATTTCCAGCTTTTACATCTTCAATTACTTCTTCAATAACTTTTGGAAATTGATCATCTGATATTTTCCAGTATTCTTCAATAAGCAATCTTTTATATCCTGGAAGTTTTTCTGTATCTATTGTATTTATTATAACTTCCATATTCTTTTTAAAAGTCTTCATATCAAAAATTCTTGTTCTAACATATAATTCTATAAATTTAAAAAATCTATATTCTGCTTTAAAGTTATAATAATAATTATTATCAAATTCTTTTATATAAAATTGTGTATTATCCATTAATATTCTTGATGATATTAATATAGATTTGTATTCCTCGTTGTCTTGTATATTAACAAATTTATCTTTTGTAATTTTACCAGCTTTTATTTCAAATGAAACAGCTATTGTAAATATAAGCATTGTTTGTAATACTCTGTAATTTGTATTTGGATAACTTTTATTTACCATTTCAAATATTTTTTTAAAATCATTTAATGCATGTTTTAAAATTCTTAAATTTCTAGTTCCACTTTTATTAAATGTAGAAATAATATAATTTGTATTTTCTCTTAAAAATCTTATTAAATCCGGATTTGATTCATATCTCATTAAAATTCCGGTTTATAATATAATTAAACTCCGGAACATACTCAAATGTTTCACCTATTAATTTTTCTTTTATTCTTTCATAATCATTTGCTTTATCAAATACATATTCAATTTTATCTCTTATTTTTTCTACCATTGGTTTATCTGTTTTTGCAAGACTTCCTTCTTTATCCAATAAATATGTAGCAATAAAAGTTTTCATTTCTAAATTACTGCTTTTTAGTTTTGTAGATAATTCTTTTTCATTACATATAATTATTGTTTTTATATGGTCGTGTTCAACAAAATTGTTTATATATCCTAAAATATCTATAACATCAACATTTGCTCTTTCTAGGTCATCAAAGCAAAGTACTTTATCATCAGTTGAGAAAAATTTACTATAATCAACTTTATCTCCATTTTGAGTAACTCCAAAAAGGTTAGCCATATCAAGCCCTGTTTTAGCATATTCAGGTATAGATTCTCTACCAGTTGATGTCATATATTTTCTCATGTTTTTATCCATAAGTTGTGTTGTTTCTATAAATATTTTTTTACTAATATCTTCTAAATTAGATATTCCATATAAAGACATATATATAGTAGTATAGTGTTTTCCATTTAATTGTAAAGAATCAATTTTGTTTCTAATTTTATTGTTCCAAAAATATGTCTTACCGCTTCCCCATTCTCCATTTATCATTATGGCATAATCTGTATAGTCTGCTCTTACATAATCTAATATACTTTCAACTAAATCTTCCATTTTGCTCCTCCTTTAATCTTTTGCAAATGTTAAAACAAATATATTATTTACTTTTGCTTTTTTTAATACATTACTACATTCGCTAACTGTACTTCCGGTTGTATATATGTCATCAAATAATATTATGTTTTTACCTTTTATTTTTTCTTCATTTTTTATTCCAAAAGCATTTTTTACATTTTTTATTCTATCATTTTTATTTAGCTCCGATTGTGAAGATATATTTTTAAGCTTAATAAGCACATTGTTTTCGTATTTTAAGTTTGTTTTTTTGGCTATATATTTTGCAATAAGTGCTGTTTGATTATATCCTCTTTTTTGTTTCCTTTTTTTGCTAATAGGAACTGGAATTATTATATCATACTTTTTTAAAATTCCACATATTTTTTTATCATTTAAAATTATTTCTGCAAAAGTTTTATATAAATATGGTTTATTGTTAAATTTATAATCTATAAACTTTGTTCTAATTATATCTTTGTACCTATAAATTCCAATTCCATCAAAATGTTTTTTTACGTATTTTTCATCAATTTTATATTGTTTAAGTTGATACATACATTTAATACAAATGTTTTCTTTACATATCTTATTGCAAAATCCACATACATTTGGATAAATTAATTCTAAAAAATTAATCATATATTTTTTCCTTTTCTTTTGAATATATACTGTAACAAGAACTGTTACTTGAAATTAAATTATAAAAGGGACAATTATAAACTAATTGCCCCCTTTTAATTATTTTATTTTTTGAAACTTAATTTCCCTTCAGTTCCCTCTCTAATTCTTTTTAAATTTTCTCTATGATTAAAAATTACAAAAGCTGCAATTAAAGCACTTATTAGTATGCTCCAAAAACTTTTTTCAGTATCAATAAACAATACTAATATTGGAAATAATACTGCAGATAAAATAGAACCTATAGATACCATTTTAGTAAATGCAATAACAATTAATGCAAAAGCTAAGCAAATTAGTCCTATTTTAAAGTTTAGTATAAGTAAAACACCAAGTGATGTTGCTACACCTTTTCCACCTCTAAATTCAAAAAATATTGGAAAAGTATGTCCAAATATTGCAAAAAATCCAGCTGAATATTTTAATAATAATCCATTTGTTTCTTTCCATATTTTACTTGCTATAATCGCTATTAAAACTGCTATTATCCCCTTGGCTACATCACATAATAAAGTATAAAAAGCGGCAGTTTTACCAACTGATCGTAACATATTTGTTGTTCCGGCATTTTTGCTACCTTTATCTCTTATATCAAATCCTGCCATCTTTCTGCTAAAAATTACAGAAAAGCTAATACTTCCTAAGAAATATGCTAACAAACAAACAATTACATAAACCCATACCATATATTATTCCTCCTTTTCTCCTTTTTCTCTCGCAATAATTTTTATAGGTGTACCTTCTAACCCAAAATTATTTCTTATTTGATTTGATAAATATCTTTCATAAGAAAAATGAAATAATTCCTTATTATTTACAAATATAACAAATGTAGGAGGCTTAGTTGAAACTTGTGTTCCATATAATATTTTTAGTCTTCTTCCTTTATCTGTTGGTGGTTGTACAACTGCAATAGCCTCATTTATTACTTGGTTAAGAACAGATGTTGATACCCTTAATGCATTATTATTTGCTACTTTATTTATTAATTCAAATAATTTATCTACTCTTTGTCCAGTTTTAGCTGAAATAAACAAAACAGGAGCATATGTTAAATAGCTTAATTTTGTATATACTTCTTTTTTATATTTTTCCAATGTAGCAGTTTCTTTTTCAATTTCATCCCATTTATTTATTACAATAATAATTCCTTTTCCTGCCTCATGTGCTTCTCCTGCAATTTTAGCATCTTGATCTGTTACGCCTTCTGTAGCATCAATCATAAGTAAACATACATCGGCTCTTTCAACAGCAAGTAAAGATCTCATTATACTAAATTTTTCTATTCTTTCTGAAATTTTACTTTTTCTTCTAATCCCTGCTGTATCAATAAAATTATATTTACCTGATTTATTTTCAAAGTATGAGTCAATTGCATCTCTAGTAGTTCCAGCTATATTACTTACAATAACTCTATTCTCTCCAAGAATTTTATTCACTAGAGAAGATTTACCAACATTTGGTTTTCCTATTATTGCAACATTTATAATTCCATCATCATTATTTATTTCTTCATTTTTTGGAAAATATTCATATATTGCATCTAATACATCTCCCATTCCTAATGCATTTGTTGATGATACAGGATATGGATCCCCAATTCCTAAATTATAAAATTCATATATATCATCTTTAGCCTTTCCAAAATTATCTGATTTATTGCATACTAAAACTACTGGTTTTCCACTCTTTTTAAGCATTATTGCAATTTCTTCATCAGCAGCTGTTACTCCTTGATTTATATCAGTTAAGAATATTATTACATCAGCCATTTTTATTGCCATATCTGCTTGATCTTTCATTTGTTTTAATATTATATCATCAGATTTTGGTTCAATACCTCCCGTATCAATTAAAGTAAAATCTCTACCTCTCCAATTCGCTTCTGCATATATTCTGTCTCTTGTTACTCCTGGTAAATCTTCTACAATTGATATTTTTTTACCTACTATATAATTAAAAAATGTTGATTTACCAACATTTGGTTTTCCTATTATTGCTACCATTGGTTTTGACATATTCTCACCTCTGTTATTCTTATCATAAAATATTTTATAGTATTCACTCTATATAGTCAAGAAAAAAAGATGCTTATGACTTAAGCATCTTTTTTTGCTATAACTTCTTTTCCATCATAATATCCGCAGTTATCACATACTCTATGTGGTAATACAGCTTCTCCACAATGTGTACATTTTGCAATATTTGGTTCTTCTAATTTCCATGTTGATCTCTTTGTATGTGTTCTTTGTTTTGACCATCTTCTTTTTGGTTGTGCCATTTTAAATTCCCTCCTCGCAATTAAAGATATCTATATATCTAATCTATTATTTTCGAACTATATAAGTATACCTTTTAATCTAATATTTGTCAATAGTTTTGTAAAAATATGTATTCTTTATTTAACGTTGTATAAAAAACTAGTCAAATATATTCAATTTGATTTGAATTTTTTTGACTAATTTTTTATAAATTTATTTAATTTTTCTCTTATAACATTTATGCATTCTTACAAATTAGAAAGTCGTCGCCAAGCGAACATAATCGAAGCCGCCAACCACACCGTAGTAGTGCACAACCCCATTTTCGAAGTCAGCGTTGTAAACTAGGCCAGTACCGCTCTGTGAAGAAGACCAATAATCGCAACTAAGGCCTAAATCTGCAGAATTTCCGTTGATCCATTCGGTATCTTCTACTTCTTCTTCTCCTACCCATACATCTTCTCCTAAATCTTCATCATACTCATAAATATCCTGCATATGTGAACCTACTACTTCATCATATCCACCTTCTATATTAAAGGCATATGCAAAGGCACTCCATTCTGCTCTTGATGGAACAAACCATCCTGTTGTTCCATTTGTTGTTACTGGATATTTTGTTTGATTTTGAATTATTCCCCACATATCTGCATTGTTTCCTGTTGTTGTTTGTGCACCATAACTACTATTGTTCCATTTATTTATCATTGCATATGTGTTTTCTCTTCCTTTGCCAAAATCTTCACTTGTTGCTGTTGCATAATCACTCATATTTTCATATGCATTTTTATACCAATAATGATAATTACTATCTACATTTTCTAATGCCATTACATAAAATCTATCATTTCCAATTGAACCTGTTTTTACACTTATTATTGGTTTTTCTCCAAATTTTGCATTTATTCCTGTATAGTTTTCAGTTGTTACACTATATGCTTTTGATTCTGTTATAGTTGTATAACTATAAGTAGAATCTAATACATCATTCCATTTTCCATTTACTGTTGCTTGATCACCATTTGCACCTTTCATTAAGTCTACAAATATTACTCCTTCTGGTCCATTTGTTAAATCTCCATCTGTATCTGCATAATATCCTACATAACTTGTTGTTAAACTTAAGTCATCCTCTACTGTTTTTTCACTAGTTCCTTCTTTATTTTCTTCTGCTACTTTTATCTTTCCTTTTCCTGTTACTGTAAATGTATTTCCTTTTTTACTTGTACATGTACATGTCCATGGATCTGTTGCTGAATCTTTTTCTCCTACTGTCCATCCTTTACCTTCTAATGTAGTTTTAAGCTCAGTATAATCTATTGTCCCCGTAACTCCATCATATGCACTTGCTATTGCTGCTGTTAAATCTTCTTCATCTGCCTTTAATTGTGTCTCTGTTGCTCCTTGTTTTGCTTTAGTAAATATGCCTCCATCCATTGCAATTGTTACAGTAACTGCTACTAATATTAGCATTACTATTATTGTAATAATATTCCATTATGACTATTTTTAATTCTAGCTTACTTTTTCTATTTCATCTTCTAATTTTCTCATATTTAAAATATTGAATTTATAATATATCGTTATTTCTTTACTTTCTGATATTTCTATTTTATCAACTAAAGACACAAGCATTGTTCTTGTAATTGCTTTCATATTAACAAAATCTTTAACAAGTTTATTTATATCTATTGAAGATTCTTCTTTTTCTTGCATTTTTTCTAATTGTTTTATTCTTTCTTCAATGCCTTTTCTTGTTTCTATTTGTTTTGAGTATACTCTTGTAAAATCCTCATCTTCAAATAAACCTTTGTATTTATCTTCAAATAATTTATCTATTATCTTGTTAATATCTCTTGCTTTCTTTTCTAAAATCTTTAATTCACTCTGAACATTATATTTAGATTCTAGTATTTTATTTTTTGAACTATCTGCAAGTTTTGAATATTGTTCTTCACTTAAAAACTCACTACATCTATTCTTAATTTGTTCTATAACAAAATTTGTTACTTTTTCCAAATTATTACTATGTGGAGTACATAAGTGCAACTGGGTATTACAAGCATAAGTATTGCACCTTAAATAAAATGTTGTTTTATTTGGGTGTTTCTGTGGTACTACACTTAATTTTTTTCCACATTCCTTACAAGTAATTACTCCTTTTAATAACCAATCATAAGTTTTAGTTCTTACACTTGTTCTACTTTTTATCAAATCTTGTACTATATCAAAAGTTTCTTTATCAATTATTGGTTGGTGCATTTCTTCAACAATTATTCTATCTTCTTTTGGCATCGTCATTATCTTTTTACTTTTATAGTTAATTTTCTTTACATTTCCATTTGATACACAACCTAAATACGTTATATTTTGTAATATCCTTTTAACTGTATTTCTGTTCCAACCTCTTTTTATACCATCTTTTCTAACATGTCCATTTCCTACTACTTCTGATGGTACTAAAACTTTTTCATCTGTTAGAATTTTTCCTATTTCAGTTGGTGTTTTGCCATTTCTTGCAAGTGTAAAAATTCTTTTTACTATTGGTGCTGTATCTGGATCAATTACATAATGATTTTTATCTAATGGATCTTTTTTATAACCGATAAGTAGGATAAGTTACCATTACTTTTCCTTCTTTTGCTCTAGTTTTCTTCCCATTTCTAACTTTTCGAGATGTATCTCTTAAAAACCATTCATTAAAAAATGCCTTAAATTGTACCATATCTTCTGATGTTTCAATACTTCCTGTATCTATATCATCAGTTACTGCAATAAATCTTACACCTTTTTCAATAAAATATTCTTCTAAATAGTACGATATTTGATTTGATACTCTTCCAAATCTAGATAAATCTTTTACTATTACTAAATTTATTTTCTTTTTTTCAATGTCCTGTATCATTTTATTAAAGTCTGGTCTGTCAAAGGTTGCACCAGAAAATCCATCATCAGTATAATCATCATATACTTGTATATTGTTGTCTTTACAAAAATTTCTTAAAAATAATTTTTGTGTACTGATACTTCCACTTTCTAATTCATCTTCGTGAGATACTATTACATCTCCATTACCAACTTCAATATTCTCATTGGATAATCTTTCATATAATCCTGCAACATATTTCTCAGGATTTGCTATTGTTATCATAAAACCTCTCTTTCTAATAACAATAGGTTTCCTCCTATCCAATTTATAACTGAATTATATAATTTATAAAAAAAATTTGCAACACATATTTACAATTTTAGGCAAGTATATACTTCCAAACATATATACTTGCCTATTTTTTATTGAGTAATTTTCTCTTTTAAATAATTTATAAATATATCTTTTAATTTTTCTTCTAATGTTTTTGATTTTTCATCAAATACTTCTTTTATCTTATATTCTTGTTTCATATAAATACCTATTCCTTTCTCGTGAATAGCTATTTATGGTTATCAATTCAGCTATATAACCTTTTAACCTATTGCTATTCATCATAAATTTTTAATTTTTTTATAAATATAATCATTTTATTTACCTCTTTCTAAATTGAATAAAAAAAATATACTTTGATTTTTCAAAGCATAGAACTTAAACATATATTTTTTTACTCTTTATCATATTTTGATTTATAATATTGCTCACTCTTTTAGCAACATCAAATCCTACATTTATATTATCTTTTAATACTAAATCACTTGTATCTTCATCATACTCATAAATGCTTCTGTTCCATTTTGCAAATTGTAAATCATCTTCTTTCTTTTTAGTAGATAATTTTTCATTATCTTTATTTATCTGTTGTATTAATTTTTGATATTCTAATTTTTCTTGCTTCTCTCTTTCTCTTCTGTTTCTTGCAGATATTCTTTTTTTCTCTTTAGTTTTTTCGTGATTATCTAGCTTTCTTGACTCTTTTTCTTCAATGTATCTGGAATCCTTTTGAATTATTTTTGTTATATATGACATACTAACTTTAACTTGCTTAGCTATTTCAACTGGTTTTATATGCTTTTCAAAAAATAATTCTATTATTTTGTCTTTTGTTCCTTTGCTGTCTAATTTTCGTTTTATAACTTTCACCTCCGTTCTTTTATATATTCTCTATTTCAACAAACTACAATTTCACACCTAAATAATAACAAAATTTAATATACAAAATTACTTCAATTGTGTTTTTAATAGTTCGTTTAAAATCTTAAACCAATATTTATTTCAATACTTTCAAAATATTTAGTGAATTTTTTGTCTACATATTTTAGCAATTAGTTTTGCAAAAAGTATTGTAATTATATGACTATTATAGTATAATGATTATAGAATGTCAATAACAATTTATTATTTTTTTTATATTGTTTAT
>DCHW01000047.1 GCA_002314935.1 Clostridiales bacterium UBA1742
TTGCCTACATTTATTTTACACTTACTATTTAATATTTTAACATTATAATATTTTCAATATTTCGTCTTTATTTTTAGGAGAAAGCATACATGGAGCAATATCAAATACTGTTTTGGCTCCCACATCTCCATTTTGTTTCATCCTATAAATAGCTCTTGCATATGCAAGTAATACACTTGCTGTAAACTCTGGATTTGATTCAAGTTTTAAAGAATATTCTATAATTTGATTTGTTTGATTTTCCACTCCCGTTTTTCCACTTCTTATTACAAAACCACCATGTGGCATTGTAGAATGGTCTCTTTTTAATTCTTCTTCAGAAATAAAATGAACTATCGTATCATATTCATCAAAATAATTTGGCATATTCTTTATTTCTTCTTCAATTTTCTTAGAATCTGCCCCATCTTCTAGAACTACAAAACATTCTCTTAAATGTTTTTCTCTTACAGTAAGTTCAGGATTTTCACCATTTCTTACTCTATTCATTGCTTCATCAATTGGTATTGTATATTGAACTCCATTTTTTACTCCATCAATTCTTCTTATTGCATCTGAATGTCCTTGGCTTACTCCCTTACCCCAAAATGTATATGTATTACCATTTTGTAAAAAACATTCTGCCATTAATCTATTTACTGAAAATAATCCTGGATCCCATCCAACAGAAATTAAAGCAATATTATTACCTTTTTTTGCTGATTCATCTACTTTTTTATAATATTCTGGTATATCATGATGAGTATCAAAACTATCAATTGTGTTAAATATTTCTGAATATTTTGGTCCTTGTACTGGTAAATCTGTTGCTGATCCACCACACAACATCATAACATCTATTTTATCTTTCCAATTTTCTATATCATCTATACTAACCACTTTTGTACCTGTTATTGTACTAATTTTATCTGGATCTCTTCTTGTAAAAATAGCAACTAATTCCATATCTGAATTATTTTTTATTCCTATTTCTATTCCTTTACCTAAATTTCCATATCCCAAAATGCCTATTCTTATTTTTTTATCCATTTTTTATATCTCCTTTAATTTATATTAACCTTATATTCTATATTTTCCATAAACGGAAATAATTCTTTTACTGTTTTTAAAGTAATTATTTGCAGCTTAGGATGTGGAGATTTATCAGCACTTTTTATTACCTCTTTTGAATAACAATTACTTTTTAATTTGCTTAATAAATACCTTACATCCATATATGTAAAATATATTTGATATCCAGTATTTAAATCCTTCCATAATTGTTCAAACGAATAACTCTTATCCATAAAACTCGCCTTCTTTTGCCTTATATATTTTTTATCATTAACTTAAAATCTTCTTCAGATATTACTTTTATTCCTAATTCATTTGCCTTTGTAAGTTTACTACCAGCTTCTTCACCTGCTAATACAAAATCTGTTTTTTTAGATACAGATGATGATGTTTTTCCTCCAAAATCTTCTATTATTTTACTTGCCTCATCTCTAGTAAACGAACTTAAAGAACCTGTTAAAACAAAACTTTTTCCTTCAAATCTATTGTCCTTATTATCTTTATTTTTTAAATTCATATTTACATTAGCTACCTTAAGTTTTTTAATTAAATCTATTGTTTGTTCTTGTTTTAAAAAATCAAATATACTGTCAGCCGTTGTTTCTCCAATATCTTCAACTAAAACTAATTCCTCGTAATTTGCATTAATTAATCCATCAATACTTTTAAATTTTTTAGCAAGTATTTTTGCAGATTTGCTTCCAATATGTCTTATTCCTAAAGCACAAATTAATTTATCCAAATCATTTTGTTTGCTATTTTCTATAGAATCAAGCAAATTCTGTGCAAATTTTGTTCCATCTTTCTTTAGACTCTTTATATCTTCAAGCTTTAAAAAATATATATCAGATATATTTTTTATTAATTTTTTATCAAGCAACTGAGCTACTATTTTTTCACCTAATCCGTCTATATTCATTCCCTCTTTAGATGTAAAATGAACAATATTTTTAAAATTTCTTGCAGGACATTCAATCCCTATACACCTTACAGCTGCTTCTCCAACTTCTCTTATAGCTGGTCCACCGCAAACTGGACATTTATCAGGCATAGAAAATTCTATTTCATTTCCTGTCCTTTTTTCTATAACAGGTTTAACAACCTCAGGTATAACGTCTCCTGCTTTTTGTATAATAACTGTATCTCCTATTTTTAAATCTTTTTCTTTTATAAAATCCTCATTGTGTAATGTTGTTTTTGATATTTTAGACCCAGCAACAACAATAGGTTCTAATATTGCCATAGGGGTAATAACTCCTGTTCTTCCAACACTACAAATAATATCTTTTAAAACTGTTTCCTTTTGTTCTGGTGGATATTTATATGCTATTGCCCACTTAGGAGTTTTAAAAGTAGTTCCAATTTTTTCTCTTAATTCCAAATTATCTACTTTAATAACTGCACCATCTATTCCAAAAGCAAGATTCTCTCTATCATTTCCAATTTTATTTATTGCTGCTTTAGCTTCTTCAATATTATTACATAAAATTTTTACAGGATTTACATTAAATCCAATTTTTTCTAAATACTTGAGAGATTCATAATGTGATTCAAATTTAATATCATCACATTTTTGCACATTAAAAATAAATATATTTAAAGGTCTTGTTGCAGTAATTTTACTATCTAATTGTCTTAAAGAACCAGCTGCTAAATTTCTTGCATTTGCAAATTTATTTTCTTCATCTTGCATTTCATTTAATTTATCAAACTCTTCTTTACCAATAAATACTTCTCCGTCTTACAATAATATCTATATTTTCTTTTAATACCTGTGGTATAGTTTTTATTGTTTTTAAATTTTCAGTAATGTCTTCCCCAATTTGTCCATTTCCTCTAGTTGCTCCTCTTACAAAATTTCCATTTTTATATTCTAGGCTTACAGATAAACCGTCAATTTTTGTTTCCACAACATATTTTAATTTAATATTGTTTTCCTCTGCTTCTTTTTTTATTCTTATGTCAAACCCATCTAATTCATCAAAAGAAAAAATATCTTGCAAACTTTGTAAAGGAACAATATGTTCAACCTTTTCAAAACCTTCTTTTACAGTTCCTCCAACTTTTTGAGTCAATGAATTTGTATTAATAAATTCTGGATATTCCTTTTCCAAATTTCTTAATTCTACCATTAACATATCATATTCAAAATCTGATATTTCTGGAGCATCATCATCATAATATTTTGTAGCATAATATGCTGTTAGCCTATTTAATTCATCAATTCTTTTTTTTGCTTGTTCTTTATTCATATGTTACCTCTTAATCTTTTAATAAGTCCTTACCATCTTTTATATAATTCCATCCTGAAAATATTGTTGCAATTACAGAAACAGTTATCATCGTAGTTGCTAATATATTTATAACCAACTCTATCCCGATTAAATTTCCTTTAAAGCATTCTCCAAATATATTGGTATTATTTATATTTAAAAACATCAACATTATTCCTATCATTTGAGTTACAGTTTTAATTTTTCCCCAAATATTTGCTGCTATTACTTTTCCATTTTTTTCTACTGCAATAAGCCTATAACCAGATACAACAAATTCTCTAAACACAACTATAATAGGTATCCATGCTGGCAATGTATTTTGTTCCACTAATATTAACATTGCTGCTAATACCAATATTTTATCTGCTAATGGATCTAAAAATTTTCCAAAAGTGGTAATTTGATGGTTCTTTCTTGCTAATTTTCCATCTAAATGATCTGTATATGATGCAACAACAAAAATACATAATATTATTATATTTTTTATAGATATTCCTATAATTAATTCGTTTAAATTTAAATACGATATTATTACCATTACTGGAACTAATAATATTCTAAACACAGTAAGTTTATTTGGCAAATTCATAAAAAAGCTCCTTTTATAATTATTTGTTTTATTATATAAGAAAAGCTTTAATAAAGCAATAAATAACTTGTAATTTGATCAAATCAATTTACAAGTTATTTATATTTTTATCATATTTATTTTATCATTACTTATTGTTTGTTTTTACCTTAATTAAATTGTTAATTATAATATACTGTTAATTTTTGTAAATTAATTCCAGAATTGTTTGCTGCTTTATTAGTTGGAAAAAACATATCTAATATGTTAGTTTGGTCACCATAATAGTAATATGGATTCATTGAAGCTCCACAACTGTCTAAAATAATTCCTGTATAGGTTTTTCCCTTATATTTAAATTGTACTTCATTATTATAACTAAAATATTTTATATAATTTTTTTTGCTAGTTCCCCATGCTCTTACCAAGTCATTTGTTGCAGCTGCCAATACTACTTTCCCATTATATGTATAACATCCTAAAGTAGGATCAATCCCAAAATTTCTTTCATTTTTTCCACTACCAGTACATGATGTTCCACACTCTTCTTTTGAATACCATGTAAATCTAAAGGTCATACTATTTTTAAAAGAAGATGAAGTAGTTGTTGTAGTCGTTGTTATTTTCCATTGAGCATACATTGTAACTGTATGTCCAGGATCTGCTGTCTCAGAAACACTTGTTTTGTCATTATATGGTACATAACTTCCTCCTTCAGGTGCTTTAGTTTGCCAACTTGTATTTCCATTTTTATCTTTTACACGCCATGTTCCATCATCTCTTTTTGCATACCATCCATTAAATGTATATCCAGATTTGTTAAATGCATTTGCTTTTAAATTAGTCTGTTCTCCATGTGCTATATATTGTTCACTCATACTTCCTGTTCCACCATTTGCATTAAATTTTACTGTAAAATATGGTTTAAATGAATTTGCTGCTGTTGATCCATAATATATATATTTATTTTCAGCAATCTTTATTACATTATCTT
>DCHW01000020.1:0-4643 GCA_002314935.1 Clostridiales bacterium UBA1742
TAATCCATTTTTGCATTATATAAAACAACATCTGGAAATAACAAATTTATATTTTAATTGTAAAAGTAATAATGAAACTAAATTTGAATAAATATATTATAGATTAAAGAGATTAAAAATAATATATGAGTAGTACATTTTGGTTAAAAGATAATAAATTAATTATTAAAAATAATAAACCGGTTTTATGTAATAATTGTCCTTGTATTGTACCTTGCGATTATATAAAACGTCCATACACAGCAAATATTTCTTTTTCAGTATAGGAATATTGGTGTAATAATACAAACACAGAATATAAAAATAATTTTAATAATTATTCAAATCAAATGACATCTTAGTATTGTAAACCACCAGAGTCAGCTGTTTCTTGTGTATCTCAATATTTTCCATTTGAAAATGCTGGAGCTGTAGGTGAAATAAAATATAGAAGTGGCGGAGAATTTCAAATTAAAAATGTAACAATAAAAAATTTCAGTGTGTAGTTTACAGATTCTTCATCTATACAATATTATAAACAAGGTGAATTAATAAAATCTTGGAACACTGTTTAGGAAATAACAAATGATTTTAGCTAGCAAATACAATATGGTAGTTTTCTAAGTATTGATGTTTGGTATGGTGACTATGACAGATATGATGCAAATTTAAATATATGTTCAGCGTGTGCTTGGCATGTTCAGCCGTGGTTTATATATAATAATGATTATACTTGTTAGGCATTTTATCCTAAGTTTCAAACCCGGTACTTGGGACGCGGGTATAGGTTATTTATCAGAAGTTATGGATTTTAATGCTAAATTTGCTGTTTATGGAAATAAAACTGGTATAGAAGCTGCACAAACTATTACATATCCAATTAAAAAAACTGACACTCCAAATAATATATTAATTGAAGATTTACTTGTATGGCTATATAGAGACTCTGTACAATATTTTAAATATAAAGTTAATATTATAAAACCAGAAGATAATTAGTTTAATTGAAATTTTTTTAATATACAAAAATAAAATAAATTTATAAATATATAGTATATAATTATTAAATTATAGAAGAATAAATGTCTGAAAAAGCATTTTGGTTAAAAGATGGTCAATTTATTAGTGAAAATAATGAATTAATTTTATGTGACAAGTGTCCTTGTTAGAAAGATCCATGTTTAGAAATATCTGCTCCAGATTATCTTGTAGATGTTACTTTAATGGGAGAATTTTACTATATATAGGGTAAAGACACTGGCACTGGAAAACTTTGGCGTGTATCAAATGCCTATAAGTCGGACTTTAATGAGTTTGTGAGGATGTTTCAGCGTGAAATAGGTGAGACAGAAAAGAAAGATCCTTTGGGACATAAGTCTCCATTAATTTATGTTAAATCGCCGAGTGCGAATATATTATCTACATATTTTATGTCTTTTGATGGGTTTAAACAAACATCATTACACCCGGAAATGTTAAGCTCTATAGATATGTGGGGATATAATCAGAGTTCTGATAATCACCCAGTATACAAAGGTGGTTAGTATAAATTAAAAAATGTAAAATTAAAAAAAATAAATGATTATTTTGGAATAGATTTTGTTTAGTAGTCATCAATTTAGTTTTATAGGGGTGACCAATTATTAAGTTCTTGGTGTACACTCCAAGAAATTAATAATATATTTAGTTAGCAAATAGATAAATATAATTTTTTAAGTATTAGTGCAAATTATGGAACATCTGATAATAAAGATGCAAATTTAAATGTGTGTTCTGCTTGTGCTTGGAATGTATATCCAAAGATGATATGCAATAATCCTGATTTTTCTAGCCACTTTTATCTTGTAGCACCTCCAACAGATCCAGATTTTTGGTATACTAGTATATAGGATGCTTGGAACTTTACAATTAGTGGGTATCCAAATCCAAGTGGAAAAAATGATCCTAATATATTTTTGAATTATGAGACAATTAACATGGTTGCAGGTACTGGTTATAACTCAAATTTTATAGATGAAAATTGCAAATTTGCTGTTTTTGGTTCAGCAACATATAGTTCATATAAAGAATCTAAAAGCAGCAAAACAAGGTTGTTGGTTTATCAAACAAAAATATATCCTATTAAAACAAATATTATTCCAGATAATATAGAAATTGAAGATACTGCAGTATATTTAGAAGAATATAAAGGACGATATTTTAAATTTAAATTTAGCATCACAAAATCAGAAGATAATTAGTTTAATTAAACTGTACTATTTGTTTAAATTTATATAAAAATTTTTGAAAATAAATTTTAATAATTTGAAATAATGTGAGTTTATATTTATAATTAGAAACATACTCATCATTAGAAACATATTCTTCTCCAGTAGAAACATATTCTTCTGCATTAGAATCAAAGGAAATATTAAACTCTTCTGTAAATTTTTCTTTAACCTTTTTTAAACTAGGTAAAAGTGTATTACTGTCTATAAAATTAAAATTCATTTTAAAATCAATATATAAATTACCAGACATAGATAAATCATCATTAGACATTAAAATTGCAAGAGTACTCATGTCCAAGTTTTTTTCTTCAACCGCGTAATCAATTATTTTAAATAAAGATGATTTAATAAATCGATTATATAATTTATGTTTATCTATATGGTCTGGAACATTCAAGCTGATATAAAATTTATTTTCATTAAAATTGACAGCTCTATATAAAACTTTTACACCGTCTTCTTGTATTTTTTGTTGGATTTTATTTATGTCTTTCATATTCATATCTCTTTAATGTCTGTAATTTTTGAATTTCTATAAAGTTTATAAAAATTTATTTCTGCGTCTTCTTTATTAACACCGTCAATATAACGAATAAAAACCACAACTGGATTTTTAATAAGACAAGCATTAACAATAAATTGTTTTTTCATTTTAATTCTCCTTTATTTATATTATAATATAACAATGATATGTAATATTTAAAGTTAAAAAACTAAAGACTAACCAAAAAGGTTAGTCTTTAGATATATTATTTATTATTAAAAAAATACTGATTAAATTTGTTCTAATAAATTATCAATACGTTTTTGCATTTTCTTTGTAAAGATTAATTCATCATCAGAACCAGTACCGCCCCAAGATGCTGGAATATGGCTTCTAACATCGGCAGAACAACATTTGAAACTTTCTATTAAACGACCTTCATCAGTAAATTCACTGATTATACTGGTATGATTATTCCATAAATATTCTCCAAGTTTTTCATAATCTGAACAAGTGAACTGTGTATTACGACAATCACCGCTAGATAAAAAGCAAGCAATTTTAATATATTTATTTTTAAATCCGCATTGCGGTAAAATATTCATTATATCTAAATTTAATTTTGGGAAATTAGAATTTAATATAGCGAAATAATATTCAGCACTACTTGGTAATCTAAAACCAAATGTTGTTAACTATGGACAATTTTGTACAACATACTGACATCTTTCAACAGAAGAAAATGTTCTATTTGCGAACCCAGAGAACTGAATAGATTGCAAATTAATACAAGATTGGAATGGTGCGCTAATTCTCTTAATATTAGAGAAATTATATGTTTCTGGAACGTACACTTTTAATATTTTACTGGAACCCATGCAAAGTCCTGAAAACCTTGTTAACGCTGAAGAAATTTTCAAATCTACCTATAATATTCTGCTCATAATATTTGGTTTAGATGCAAAAGTACCAAAAGTACTTACTTGAAAAGCTGGTCCAAAAACTTTAACTATATATTTACCTGGTTTTGTATAAGTATGAATTAGGGAAACTCCGGTATACTCTGTTGGATCAGAATCATCTTCAATAATTCCATTTTTTGTAGTTGGATCTGTAGTCATGTCTTTAATCTTATAAATAGTGCCGTCACCCCAGTCAACTCTCATAGTAGTTTTATCTCTGTCTTCATAAGACTAAATTGACACTACCATTGCCATACCTGAAGGTACCTAGCGAAGATAAGTTAGACCGGTTCCTGTAACATTATCAAAATTAAATAAATTTGCTACAGAACTAGTCACTGATCTCTCGTTTGTGTCAGCATAACCAGAAGGAATAACTGCACTTGTAGCAAAAACTTCAAATGAAGTAAAGTCTTCTGGTTTGTTATTAATTTTTTCGTTTAATTTTTCTTCTACAATAACAACACTACTTATAATATTATGTATGTCTGTTAAAATATTCATTATATATTTATCCTCTTTAAAAATAATGTTCTTATATTATTTATTGTAAATATCTTAATAAATAATAAAAATTAAACGGAACCTCTATCAATATCTTTTTGACAAAAATTCCATTTTATGCGTTCTGCAGCATCAATGTGCAGAATCTGTCCATATTGTATGTGATGTTGTGTAATCCAAGTTTCACTTCTGCCATGCTGATTCCGATTGTCCGCAGTATTACATTTCCGGCTCGACGATGAATGACTCCGAAGACATGTTCTTTCCTGACATCGACCAAACCTTAGCACGTATACGGTTTCCCTGTTTTTCTCATGATGTCAGCTGACGTCCTTTACATCTCTTTCTTTGTAGACGCGGACGGAACTTTTTCTCATTCAGATTAGCCTCATACTCTACGGACCGACAAGCTCTACAAACATAAACATCACGGCTGGTATTGGT
>DCHW01000020.1:4741-40889 GCA_002314935.1 Clostridiales bacterium UBA1742
ATCCTTGTAGCCGAAATAATTCTTGCCTCGTTTCTGTGTCCAGCAAGTCTCGGTATCCTTTTGACATTTCTTTGTGTCGCTCCAGTTTTCAACTGGCGGATTCACTGCTTTGATGACCTCGTTTTCTTCTTTGGTGTTATGTTGAGTCGGAGCAAGGACTATTGCCATATTAACGATTTGAACCTTGCGTCCAGTGAACCCTGCTTGAGCAAGAAATGCGTTGAACTTGTCAAACAACTTCCGAACAAGCTTATGCTCTTCCAGCTCTACCTGGAACAGTCAGATTGTTTTCGCATCCAGAAATCGAATGTAGAGGTCAAGTCTGAGAAAACGCATGAAGCTCAAATTATCTATGATTTGATATTCCATCTCATCATCGCTCAGATTGTACAGCGATTGCAGAATCAGAATCTTGAACATCATCACTACATCGAACGGTCTACATCTTGCGTTGCTTTTGCGTTCATGGTCATAAATGACCTCAAGTTCCTTGCGAAAATCCTCCCAAGGGACAAGTTTTTTCAGGTTCGGCAGTATATCTCCGTTTTCCGTTAGATATTCCAGACTGTTGTCTATGTCAAAAAATCCGTTTAGTATGTACATTTCCAATATAGTTTATGTTGTAATATACCCTGAAGTCCATTCTATTGCCAGTCGTATCTCAATTTATTCCTGAATAAATAGCAGTCACCCTAAATAATATAAGTACAGGTTTTTCCATAAATTATTTATAAATAAAATATTGAAACAGGATTTACCAAGAAAAAATTAAAGATTCATTGACCACTTCATTTTCTGTTTTAATCTCTACTTCATAATTTGCTTCAACCAGACGTTCTGCTTCCTTAATTGCTTCATCTTTATCAAAGCGTTTTGCTTTATCTACATTAGAACAAAACGTATTTGAAATAAAACTGGTTCCATCTTCTCTGGTAAGTTTCGTTGCTTTCATAAAATTTCCGAGAGGTGTTACCAGAATAAATTTGTTCATGATAAGTTTTCCTTTATTTTATTTGTTGTTCATATTATAATATAACAGTCAATAAAGAAAAATAAGGTCAGATTACATATCTATATAAAAAAGTCAGTACTTCTAAAATACTGACTTTTTACTTTTATTTTGCAGCAAACTCTATGTAAGCTTTCATCATATCAAGCTGTTGCTGCAATTTCAAAATTTCTTTTTTTATTCGTTCAATTTCTTCGTTACAATGTTCGGTCAGTTTTGTTTTAACTTTGTGTTCAGCTTCTGTTAAATCTTCTGCAATACCTTCAAAATGTACATTTTCAAAGTTATAATATTCTCCTCTATTATCAATAAAATCATACTCTGCTTCATTTTGCTTATAAAAATAATTTATTACGTCGGCAACTGTCTCATTTTTTCCAAGATGATGATTATCTGTTGTACCGTCGGTGAAATAAAATACAAGGTCACCGTTTTTCTTTTTATTAATTTTCGTAATCTTTTTTTCAACATGTTCAAATTTCAATTTATTTGCCGGAATATGATTACCTTTATTAAGCAAGTTAATTCCACAATCATACACAACAGTTCCATTAAAATCATTGATCGTTTCCATTCTAACATTCTCCTTAATTATATTGTTGTTTGACTTATATTATAATATAACAATCAGTCTTGAAAAATTAAGGTTACTTTTCATTTTCTTCAACAAATTTTTTCAAATCGGCTTCTTGTTGTTTTTTGTAATATTCAATTGCATTTTCTTTTTGTATAATAAGCAGTTCCCTAGCTTGAATTGACTGTACAAACGTTTTCAATTTTTTTACTCGGTCTTCAAAAGACATTTGCCACATTTCATTCATTGCAAGTTCATTAATTTTACGGTCAAGCACGTCTTCTTCTGACTTACATTGTTTTGCGAAACGATCTATCATAATGTAATCAGTTGAATCACAACGAATAATTTTATCTTGTAATCTTTGAACAGTTTTTACAAGGGTAGATAAAACTTCAAGTTCATACTGAAAACGTGTTTCCATAATTTGTTCTCCTTAGTTATTGTTATATTATAATATAACAGATATTCAATAAAAATTAAGCTTGTTCAACAATAAAAATTTCATTTGTTGTATGCAGTTCATTTGCAGTTCTTTTTGCCTTTGTATGAGAAGTGAAAGCAAACGCATTATTTTTAGAAAGCGTCCAAATAAATCCTTTATTTGTTTTCTTAGCAAATAATATCATTTCATTATAGGTACCGATAGTTTCTTTTGTAGCAAGTAAAAAAATCTTTTCTTGTTTCATCTTAGTACCTCCAATCTGTATAATATTATTTATTATTAATATAACTTAACATAATAAAAAATTAAGCTGTTTTAAAAATCTTTCTTCCAAGATTTATCTGCACGATTATACTGTTTCTTCGATTTTACAACTCTTGTTGCAGGATTAAATGACCAAGTTTTTCTAATAGATTCAGCGCATTTTGTGACAGTTTTAATCTTTTTCATTTTTAATCTCCTTGATTTGTTCTTTATATTATAATATAACAAGATCAATCAAAAAATTAAGTTGAAAAAGAAAAAGCACTATATTTCTATAGTGCTTTTATTTACCGAATTTTATACAGCTTCTGCTTGCTGTTCGTTATCTGTCAAAACTGTTGCTGTCTGATCTGCATTGATAATTGCTTCAGCAGCTTTCTTTGCTTCACGCCAAGCTTTTGCTTTAGCGTTTCTAACCGCTTTATATTCAGCGAGCTGTTCTTCAGTCATTGCAGCAAGTCTGGCTTTATGCGACTTCATACTTGCTTCAGACTGTTTCTTTCGCCAAGCTTTCAGCTCTTCATCAGTCATATTAGCTTTGCGCTTCTGAACAGACTTCATACTGGCTTTACTGGCTTTTACCTTCCGTTCAGCAGTGACTTTCTTTTCATGAGCGATCTTTGCGGCACCGAACAGATTCTTTGTGACTTTCTTCATGGTACGTTCTCCTTATTGTTATTGTTGTTTTTGTTTATATTATAATATAACAGACAAATCAAAAAATTAAGGTCAAAATCCTGACTCATAGTCATCATAATAATCTGGAATAAATTTATCAATATACTGCCAAAGCTCTTTACTAATATTAAATTCCTTACAGAGCTTTGCATCATTCCAAGACTGAGTAAAATCAAGCCAAGGAAGTCTTTCAAAAATTTTACATGAACTTAAATCAATATTGGTTTTGAAAAAACTAAGGTAAAATCTAATAAATTTTGTTTTTAAATAATTATCAAAATTTAATTGTTCATTTGCTGAATTAAAACTCCAAATAAATTTTTTCCATTCATTATATTTAGAATTTTTATTACGAAACGATTTATGTTTATTTAAATTTAATATAAAATAAATATCGCACCATTGCGGTAAATCATCTCCAGTAGCTTTTCCAATTTGATATCCAAATTCTTCTACATCTTGTTCTGAACAAGTATGACTAATTACATTTGAATATATATCTACAGTATTTCTAAATTTTTCAAATTCTTTCCATGCTTGTTTAAACATACTACCATGCCATGTAATATTTTCAAATTTTTCAATATATGTGGTTTTATCTTTATGATTTTTAATTATTAAATTATCATCAACAGTTGTTAAATCGATGTTTGATTTAACAATATGTGTAATTGCAAGCGCATTTTTAACACGAATATTAAACAAATCATTACCACAAAAAAGATTTACATATTTTACATGATTTTTAAAATAATTTCTAATACGTTGGTATCTTGGCGAGTAACTAAACTTACTAAGAATCCAAGATGCTGGATGAACAAAAATAATTTCATTTGACATATCTTTAATTAATTCAAGAATCTTTAAATCAAGATTATTATTATATGGCGGATTACTGAACACCACATCAAATTTTCTTTGTCCCATACTTTTAATCAAATCCTTAATATCTTTAGTGTTACTAAACTCAGTAAGATCTAATAACTCATAATTGTTATAATTGCTTTCTTTAAAAGCTTGTATAACAACTTTTTTATCAATATCACTGTCGTTTCTTTAGGAGCAATAACATTGTCAAAAAACTCTTTGTTATACCAATTAATTATGTTGAAAATTTCCTTTATTTATTTTTTGTTATATTATAATATAACATAGATCAATCAAAAAATTAAGTTAAAAAATAACTTTCTTTTGTTAAACTTAATTATAAAAATAAGGTTAAAAAAAATCTCTTCAGCTTGAAGAGATTTGATATAAATTTTAATCTTTTGGTTGTGCCTGAATTTCTGACACTTCTGGAGTATTTTTTAACGCTCTGTTTGGAGCAGTTCTCCCTCGCTGCTTACGATGGTCTGCATTTTCATAAGGCAATGACTGATAATTATTTCCAGCTTCGCCTGGATGTTTCTTATGTCTATATTGTAGGTCTTGCTTGTCAAGTAAAATAATATAATGATAATGATTAACTGTTGTTACAGCTGGTTTTTTAAAATCCTTCTGACTTGGATCATCAGATTTCAAATCACCTACTGCAATTCCAATACAACCAGTAAATACGTACATACTGAAAAGTAGTACAGTTCCAAACATTACTTTTTTAAAATTTTTCATAATTTCTCCTTATTTTAATTTTTGAAAAATAAATCCATCTGAAAAACAGCCAGAAAATCGTTCATCGTTAAGAGGTGCGTCACAACATGGGTCGCACTTATATAAACTAAAAAAGCAGCACTTTATACAATGACCAAAATCTTTTCCTGGTTCTGTTTTAATTTTACAATATTGTTCTGATTTTAACACATTTTCATTTTCATCTTTTTTTTCATATAGAATTACTTCACTATCCATATTAAAATATTTCTCCCTTTTTTATTTAAAAAATTTACTTATTAATAAATCTTTCATAACAATGGCAATTACCACCTTCACATTTACTGTCATGCTGACACGCATACCAGCACTCAGCAGATGTTGCCCACATTACTCCAAAGAAAAACAAAATTCCAAAAATCAATGTTGTAATCGTTCCGATAATAAATTCTTTCATCTTTACTTCTCCTAACTTGATTTGTTGGTTTATATTATAATATAACTATCAAATTTAAAAAATAAAGTTAACTTGCAAAATAAATAAAAATGCTGGATTTTTTTAGATCCAGCACTTATTTTTTGTTATTGTTTTTTATACAGCTTCTGCTGTGTCAGTCAGTGCAGTAACAGCTTCAGCTGCATTAACAACAGCTTCAGTAGCTTTCTTTGCTTCACGTTTTGCTTTTGCTTTTGCGTTACGAACTGCTTTGAATTCAGCAAGCTGTTCTTCAGTCATTGCTGCCAGCCGAGCTTTATAGCTTTTCATACTAGCTTCGCTCTGTTTCTTTTTCCAGACTGCAAGTTCTTCTGCAGTCATATTTGCTTTACGCTTTGCAACAGACTTCATGCTGGCTTTGCTGGCTTTTGCCTTCCGCTCAGCAGTGACTTTCTTTTCATGGGCAACTTTTGCTGCTCCGAACAGATTCTTAGTAACTTTCTTCATGATAACCTCCTGAGTTATTTTGTTGTTGTTTTTACTTATATTATAATATAACGAATATATTTAAAAAATTAAGCTAAGTTATTAAAGTTATTAATTTTTTTATGTTATTTTTATAAGTCCACCTCACCGGCCACACTGGGTCAACATTATAATATAACAGTTAGTTAATAAAAATAAAGCTCTGAAGATCAGAGCTTTATAATTTTTAAGTTTTTTTTTTAAACTGCTTCTGCTGTAACATGTTCCATTGAAACAGCTTCAACTGCTTTCTTTGCTTCACGCTTTGCCTTAGCTTTTGCGTTACGAACTGCTTTGAATTCAGCAAGCTGTTCTTCAGTCATTGCTGCCAGCCGAGCTTTATGCGACTTCATGCTAGCTTCGGACTGTTTCTTTTTCCAGACTGCGAGTTCTTCTGCAGTCATATTTGCTTTACGCTTCTGTACAGACTTCATGCTAGCTTTGCTGGCTTTTGCCTTCCGTTCAGCGGTGACTTTCTTTTCATGAGCAATCTTTGCTGCTCCGAACAGATTCTTGACAGTGTTCTTCATAGTACGTTCTCCTTATTGTTGTTGTTTGATTTATATTATAATATAACAATCAATCTTGAAAAATTAGGTTAAAAAGACAAAAAATCGGATTTTTCTTTCAGCATTTCCAATCGTTCATTTTCAAGACAAATATTAATAAGCTGATTTTTCGGAAACTTCTGATTATTCATTTCAACCCAGTAAATCCCAAATTCATCTTTCCACTGTTTGAAATTTTCAAGACGTTTTTCAATTCTTGCTTTCAATTCATTGTCATCAAACATTTTTGCTTCCTCTAAACGATTTATTATATATTATAATATAACAATCAATTCAAAAAATTAAAGTCTCCATTTATCGCATAGATTAAAAACTTTATCTTTTAATTGAGGAAAATATTTTAAACAAGTTTCTCTTGCATTTAACTGTTTATTTGGTTTTGTGAATCTTGCACTTTCCCAATCAAAAATTGCTTCATTAATTCTAAACCAGCCTACCTTATTATTTACATGGTGCCAAGAAATATAACCATGGATTTTTGAGATCCATTTTTCTGGAATAAATAAACAAAACATAATAAGTTTATCTAAATCATGAACTTTTGTTAAAACCGTATTATAACCCAAACATTCCTTTTCAATTCTAATTACTTCTTTTCTATGACTGCAATTATAATGAAAAAACTTTTTAAAATTTCTCATGTATCATTTCCTTTTATAATATAACAGTAACTTTACAGTAACTTTAAAAGTTACCAGCAAACTTCTTGGTTAAGTTTTTGTTCTCTTAAATCATACCCTAAATCATCTCCAATATGCCATGAAGATAATCCGTGCCAGGTACCTGATTTTATAATATTTTTATTTGGAAATTTTTCTTTAATAAAAGTCATTGCTTTTTCAAATGTTGTAAAAATTGCATATAACTCTTCATGACTTTCACAATCTTGATCTAATACAATAGATGTCAAAACAAAAACTGTGTTCATTATAAACTCCTAAATTATTATATCCTAATATTATAATATAACAACAAATCAAAAAAATTAAGCTCTGACTTTTTAAATCAGAGCTTTTTCTTTTTATTTATTCTGCTACTACTGGTAGCTTTTCAAATTCTTTTTTATTCATTCCACAGAAAGACTTTACATGTGTTGCAGTTGTATGAGTCAATGTTTCTTCAAAAAGTCTTACATACGAGCCATCTGCATTTCGACGAATAATTCTTGAATGATATGAAATCAAAGTTTCAGCACCATCGTCAGCAATCTCAACTCTTGCTTTACCATAAAAACTTTTACGGCCATTAGTCGGAATCAGATCATACTCTTTCATACAGTCACCTCATGTTTGTTTTGGTTATATTATAATATAACAGTAACCTGGAAAAAATTAAGTTATTATTCTGTGAAAATCAGCCATCCAATAATGTTATGATTTTTATCTGAAAGCGGACAACATGTAGCCGTGTTACTCATTTTAGGTACAACATTAACTTCCCAATCTTTGTCTGCGTTCATGTTAAAATCTCGTGCAATCCACAACCAGTTCATATTATCACCTCATGTTTGTTTTGGTTATATTATAATATAACAGTAACTTGAAAAAAATTAAGCTCTGACTTTTTAAATCAGAGCTTTTTTATTTTTAAACAGCTTCAGCAGTCTCAACTGGGTTAATAACTTCTACTTCAGCAGCTTTCTTGGTCTTTGCATTACGCCAGGCTTTTGCTTTTGCGTTACGAACTGCTTTGAATTCAGCAAGCTGTTCTTCAGTCATTGCTGCCAACCGAGCTTTATAGCTTTTCATGCTGGCTTCGGACTGTTTCTTACGCCAGATAGCAAGTTCTTCTGCAGTCATGTTAGCTTTACGTTTTGCTACAGACTTCATGCTAGCTTTGCTCGCTTTTGCTTTACGCTCAGTAGCGACTTTCTTTTCATGAGCAATCTTTGCTGCACCGAACAGATTCTTGTTTGCTTTTGCCATAATGTCACCTCTTGTTGTTGTGTTGTTGTCGTATATTATAATATAACAGTCAGTTCAGAAAAATTAAGCAGGTTGTTGAAAAATATATTCAATTTGCTTTTTTGAAATACCAGCAAGATTTACTGTAGCAATAAATACAACCGGCTGTTCAGTATATTTATTATTCATTTTTTCGACAAAATCTTGACACTTTTTATAAGTGGAAAAAACATCCGGCAAAAGTACTCTATTGTCAGTCTGAACATTTGTTGCAATCACTTGAAATTTTGATCTCTGTTTTTTCATGATTCAATCTCCTGATGTTAACTTCTTATATTATAATATAACTAATATTCATAAAATATTAAGTTAATATCCAAAAATTTAAATCATTATTTTTATAAACACCTGCCTTATAATTTTACAGTGATCCTGCAATTATTTGACATATTTCTTTCAGAATATTTTTATCATCCATATAAGCCTTTGTATTAAAGTGAGCAATCAAATTCTTTTCAATATCTGTGAATTGATAATCTGGATTTAAAATTTCCTTAAATTTTAATTCACCAAGATATTTTTCAATATATTTAACATCCTTTCCGAATTGAAGCAAATCAAATTTTTCAAAATTTGTATTCCAATTAGGACGATTATCAGGTCCATTCAAATCAAGCTCATGTTCATATTTAGTGGTATTGTCAGGACTATTATCTTTATTTCCACATCCTTTCATAATGTCAATCATTTTAATTCTTGTCAGTGCACTCTTATAATAAAGCATACGAATACTACGCTCCATTTGTTCAAATTCATCATAATTCAAGAGTCCGGCTGGCAGATAAATATAAGCAAATGGTTTTACATATTTGCAATTTTCAGAATAAGCGTTAGTATTTTCGTCACCAATCAAATCATTGTCATCACTGTCTGATCTGCAACTTCTTCCAGGAATCTGAATAAATAATGGATCATTTTCATCAATTGCACGTCCAAAATATACACCATTTAATCCTGGCAAGTTTACTCCTGTATTACACTGGTCAATATTAATCAAAATATTAATATGTGTATTTATTTCATTTTTTGTAAGATTCAATTCAGTATTACTGCTCTTATTGTTAATAATATCAATAAAATCAGTGATCTTAAAATGTGTTGACTCCCAATTATAAGATTCAGCTTTTTTAATATACCCCCCTCCGGCATAATCACGGTTACCTTCAGAATCTTTATGATTAATTGGTGAAGATGTCATATACACTCCAACCTCTTCATTCATAATGAAATTATTAAAATATTTGCTATGATAAAGTTCAGACAAATATCCATTACCAGGTACAGTAACAAACATAAAAGCTCGTCTTTGTCCTTTGGAATCAGTTTTAATACGGTCATCCAAATCTTTAATTGCGTCTACTAAATCAGTAACAAAATATTTTACTTTGCTTTCTTGTGTATTAGTTTCAACCTTTTCATTATTTTGATATTGATTAAGAATAATACACTGTAACGGTGTGGTGTATCCTTTTTCTGCAAGTTCACGAGGATTAGAACGATAAACAACTCGACCAAACATTGGGTTCGATTGAGACATAGATTTTTCAAAAGCCATTTTAATTTTTCCTTTATGCTTTATTAATCGGTTATATTATAATATAACACAACCTGTTAATTTATTAGGCTTCAACATGAACATCTTTATCAAGAATTGATTTATTTGTTATCTGCATTGGATTATATTCATCAGCTTCACAATTTACTTTATCATCTGGATGAAACTGTGCAGACGCAGTAAAAAAGTAACATGCTTTAACGGTCTTAAAAAATTCACCGCAATTAATAAATACATCCTTCCCCATAGTATTCAATGCATGACATTCATCACCAATAATAAAATCAAAGTTCAATGCCGACAATTTTTTATGATAAATCGCAGTAGACTGATACAAGCTAATAAACATTGAATGAATACCAACCTTACGATTTTCTTCGATTTCCGCCTTCAAATCTTCAGGCTTCATATTTTTTACATGCTTCGCACCAGATAAACAATTATCAAGAACATTTGATTTCATTTCAATTTTTGAATCATTATCATTCTTAATGTCCGTATTGTCATATTGCGTTTTATAACAACCAGAATTTACAATATAATATTTTATCTTATTTCTATTCAGTCCACATCCTGCCTGCTTTTTAGGATTAACATAAGCAATCGGATCAACATAATTTGGCTCATTAAAGAAAACAGGAAGTATTCTATTTTTTAAATCCTGAATCAAACAAAGTCTATGACAAATCAATCCAAAAACCAAACCTTCTTTATTTCCTTCTTCCTTTGCCTTTGCTATCATGTACGGTGGAATAAATTTAAAAACCTCTGTTTTTCCAGTACCAGTTCCAGCAACAAATGTCCAAGCATTATTTTCTTTATCTGTAAAAGAATTCTTAAATTCTCTCCACATATCCTTCTGATAATAACGGAAAAACTTATCAGTAATCATATCAATTTGCTTTGTCGTACAAAAATTATCTTCTTGTACATTTTCCATCTGATCTTTACGATTGAGGACATTCTGTGTGAAATCAAACATAATACGTTTTCCTTATTGCTGTTGTTTTGTTATATTATAATATAACAGTCAAATCAAAAAATTAAGGTCAAAATCCTGACTCATAATCATCATAATAATCTGGAATAAATTTGTCAATATACTGCCAAAGCTCTTCACTAATATTAAATTCTTTGCACAGCTTTGCATCATTCCAAGACTGAGTAAAATCAAGCCAAGGAATATTACAAACGTCTTTAACATTCAAATTCAAATTAGATTTAATCGTTGCTAACATAATACGTGCAAATTTGGTTTTAATATAATTAAGAAAATTATTTCGTTCAAGCTCAGTATCAAACCAATATACTAAAGCGTCTGCCATTCCACCCATTTTTACTGGTTTACCTTTTTTATTAACTGCACTACGTGTAAAAATTACATCTTCTTTATCATATAAATATTTTTTGTTTGGTTTATTACTAATTAAATTAAACATATAACCAAAACTTTTTGATAAAGTTTCTTCATTATTTGTGCCAGTAATTAATGAAATATACAAACCGTACTTATTGTTTGATTCATAAATTTTACAAAATTTATTATCTTGTTTTTTGATAATAAAATTTCCAACTTTGTCAGAAATATTATTTTTACTTACATATTTTTGTAATTCAAAATATTTCTGTCCAAGTAAAGAAACATCATTAATATTGCAAATATTTTTTTCATTATTAATATTGTCAATAAATACTACTTTATCGGTTTTCTTTGTAGTATCCCACATAGAAATACATACAGGCGTTTGATTGTCAATATCAAATAATTTATTACCCCAAAATATATTAATATAAGTACAATATTTCGAATTACGAACATCATTATAAAATGACAATGCAAATTTTTTGTCAATAACAAAACAACTTGGATGAATAAAAATAATATTTTTAGCAATATTAAAAAATACAGGAAGAATCTTTAAATCAAGATTACTATTCCAAGGTGGATTACTGAATACCACATCAAATTTTCTCTGTCCCATAATATCTTCAATTTTTCCAATATCTTTAGTGTTACTAAACTCGGTAAGATCCAATAATTCATAATTGTTATAATTGCTTTCTGCGAAAGCTTTTACCACAACTTTTTTATCAATATCACTGTCATACCCGTAAATAAGTTTAATATTATTATCTTTAATATAATTCGAATTCAAGAAATAAATAATAAATTCAGCATTAAATAATACACAAATTTCTTTTACACCTGCTGGTATTGCGTTAATAAAAGAAAATCCTGTTACGTTTTCAATTTTATCAATTGGGGTAAAAACATTTTGAATACCAATTAATGCTTCTTTAGGTGCAATAACATTATCAAAAAACTGTTTGTCATACCAATTAATCATGTTGAAAATTTCCTTTATTTATTTTTTGTTATATTCTAATATAACAGTCAAATCAAAAAATTAAGGTCAGATAAAAATAAACTTATTTAAATTCATCAAGAAAATCAAGCCAAAAACTTTGATAATTAAATTTAATTAAGTTTTGAAAAACTGATTTATCAATAAATTTTATATATTGATGATTACTGTCTGCTGAGGGATTTACCCCAGCAACGCCAATATCTTCTTTAAGTTTGAAGTAAAGTGCGTCATTCAAATTAATATTAGTTACTAAAAGAATTACATCTTTATTAAAGTCAAATTGTTTATTAACAGTTGCGGCTCCAATAAGTTTATAACAAACTGTTCTATTGAAAGGAATTTCATCAGGGGTCATTTTAATATTAGGTGTACGATATTTGATTTGCCCAAAAATTCTGCTTGTACGATTAAATTCAGAAATACCAAAAAAATCCATTCCTACATCAAAAGCATCGTTAACTTGTGTATATGTACCATGTTTAATAAAAACATCCGGCCCACGAAAATATTGTAAAGTAAACATTACAAATAATTCAAAAATATCTCCTTTAATTTTTGCTGAAAGCTCATCTTTATTTGTCCATTGTGTATTTCTATAAGTATTTTTATTATTAACAATAGCAGCCGGTGAGACAATGGCCCCCGCTAAATCATCTGCAAAAACTGGAATTAATTTGTTAAATGTATTAAAATTATAATTAGTTTCTGACATAACCTTATTAATTAATGGTTCAATTACATTAAATGATTTAAAATCATTATAGGATTCATGCTGGTCAAGATTGTACATAATTTTGTTTCTCCTTTAATTAAAATTATTTATTATAATATAACAATCAATTCAGAAAAATTAAGCTCTAACTTTTTAAATCAGACCTTTTTTTGATTTTTTTTATAAGTCTACCTCACCGGCCACACTGGGTCAACATTATAATATAACAGTTAGTTAATAAAAATAAAGCTCTGACTTTCTAAATCAGAGCTTTACTACCTTGTTTACTTAAATCCTAAAAATTCTTTGAAAAGCAGATTATTAAGTTTAGCCAGTTTTTTCACTTCTCTTTCTGCAGCCGCTTTCTTTTCATGACTGATCTTTGCTGCATTGAACTGATTCTTTGCGACTTTCTTCATAATAACCTCCTGAGTTGTTTTGTTGTTGTCATATATTATAATATAACAATCAATTCAAAAAAATTAAGTTGTTTTCAAAATTTAGTTTACTTTCCAATAATGTTTATAAAATGTTGTTTCATAATAAGGTACATTGTCCAGAATTTCATTTATAAAAATTTCTGCACCAATTTTGTTATGTGTTAAAAGTTGTGCTACAAATAATTGTAACATATAAATTGTTTCAGGATTTTTATTCCATTCATTATTTTTTGTTTGTAAAAATTTTTCCAATTTATCAGCTTCCTTTGGAAAATGAATTTGCATACATTTAACAATTGTTTCCATAAAAACAGTTGCGTTTGTTGTGTGATTTACGTTACGTGTCTTCATAGGGCCGCCTCATATTTGTTTTGTTGTTGTCGTATATTATAATATAACGAATATATTTAAAAAATTAAGTTAATTTAAAAATTTTTTATTAACAAATAAATTATAAAAATAAAGTAGAAAAGTTTATTTATTTTCTTAGCCTTATTTTTAAAAAAAATATATTATAAAAAAAGCAGACTGTGTAGTCTGCTTTAATCGTTTAATTATATATACTTTATTACAAAGTATTTACAAAGTCAATTATAACACGACAGTTATGTGCCGGTTCAAAGTCTTGATTTTCAATATTATCGTATTCAAGATCTGAATAAATATCGACCAAGTCTTGTTTTTCAGCCGGACGTTTTTTAAAATACTCAGTCCAATACTGTTTTTCAATCGGCAAGTTTTCAGTGCTCGTACCGAATCTTTCAGAATAATCGAATATTGCGTCGCTTACGTTTTTGACTTTTGCGAAATCGATTTTAATTTTTTTCGCCATACTGACTTTCTCCTGAGTTTGTTTAACGTATATTATAATATAACGAATATATTTAAAAAATTAAGTTAAAAAAATAAAAAAGTCAGATATTTCTATCTGACTTTAAATAAAGTGTTTATCTTAAAAATTTATTCACAACACGCAAAAAAGCCTTCGACGTCTAACGTGTCAAATGCGTTATATTTATTCAAGACATTTGCTTCATCTTGAGTTATAATTTGTACAGAAGCATGTTCGATAAAATCGTTATAATCAAGATCATAGCCAAGATTACACATATACATGCCGAATGTATTTTCATTATCTTTCATTTCATGACAAATTTCTTTCAGCGTTTTAATGTCAGTTACTGCTTCAAACGTTTCTTGCCAGCTGCCATCAATCTTAAGATCAAGCCATACTGACAGAATAATTTTCGTATTGTCGTCGAGGTTAAACAGCTTTGTAAGTTTGTTTTTTGTCATACGTTGTCTCGCTTTCTGTTATTGTGTTTGTTAAGTTGCTGTATATTATAATATAACAGTCAGTTTAGAAAAATTAAGCTGTTTTTAAATTTTTTTCATGATTCATTTCACTTTCTTTTTAATTTGTGCTGTTGTTTTTACTTATATTATAATATAACGAATATATTTAAAAAATTAAGTTAATTTTCAAAAAATTTTTATTAACAGATATTTTTAAAAAATAAAGTTATGAAAATAAATAAACTTTTTTACTTTATTTTTATAATTTAAATTTTTAACTTTTGAAATTTAAAAAATAAAGTTATGAAAATAAATAAACTTTTTTACTTTATTTTTATAATTTATTCGTTAATAAAAAATTTTTAAAAATTAACTTTATTTTTAAATATATTCGTTATATTATAATATAATCTGGCCCATGTGGTCGGGTTGAAGGATTTATTTTTTTATAAAAATAGAATTGAATATTTTTAAAAATTAACTTAATTTTTCTGATCTAACTGTTATATTATAATATAAGCAAAAACAACAACACAAATTAAAAAGAAAGTGAAATGAATCATGAAAAAAATTTAAAAACAGCTTAATTTTTCTGAACTGACTGTTATATTATAATATACGACAACAACAACACAACAACAAGAGGTGACACTATGGCAAAAGCAAACAAGAATCTGTTCGGCGCAGCAAAAATCGCTCATGAAAAGAAAGTCGCAAAAGAACGCAAAATTAAAGCAAGTCAGGCTAGTATGAAGTCTGTTGCAAAGCGTAAAGCTAACATGACTGCAGAAGAGCTTGCAGTCTGGCGCAAAAAACAGTCTGAAGCCAGTATGAAGAGTTATAAAGCTCGACTCGCTGCAATGACTGAAGAACAGCTCGCTGAGTTCAAAGCTACGCGCAATGCAAAAGCAAAAGCTTGGCGTAATGCAAAGAAAACGTCTGAAGTAATTGTAAATGCAGCAGACGCTGTTGCAGCACTGACTGACGCCTGGTCAAATAAGGCTGCAGTTTAAACAAAAATCTGAAAAGTGTCAGTAACTAAAATACTGACACTTTTTTAAAAACTAGTTTTATTTTTTTCAAAATGCTTGTTATATTATAATATCCAAACAAACTTACAAAGGAGATTTTCAAATGGAAAACACTGTAAATGAAGTCGTCGTAAAAAGTGTCAAAGCAAAACTTACGATGGAAGAAAAAAAAGCACGTGCAGTCATTGCTTCAATTAAGTCGGTACAGAAACGCAAAGCTAACATGACTGCAGAAGAACTTGCAGTCTGGCGCAAAAAGCAGAGCGAGGCTAGTATGAAATCTCATAAAGCTCGACTGGCAGCAATGACTGAAGAACAGCTTGCTGAATTCAAAGCAGTTCGTAACGCAAAAGCAAAAGCTTGGCGTGATGCAAAAAAAGCAGACGTTGCTGTACTTAATGCTGATGCAGCAGTTTCAGCATTGATTGAAAATACAGTTGATGAAACGCCGGCTGAAGTAATCTAAATCAGAGAAAAATAAAATGGAAAGTTTATAAAAAATTAGACTTTCCATTTTAAAATTTTATTCTAAATTGCAATTCCATTTTATAACGGAATTCCATTTTGAATGACCTATTAATAAATTCTATAAGTGTTACTATATTTGGAAAACTCATTTGTAATATGTTAACCCCAATATATAATAAGCCAACCTTGTATAATATATATAAATCAGATATAACAAAACTTTACTAACTTAAAAACTTGGAATTTTTCATTAGAACTGATAAATAAAATATTAATGAAATTTCAAATCAAATTAAGCACTGTATAATAAAAAAAATCTTAAAATTATTCAAATATAAAATCAATATAAATTTTATTTAATTAAATGATAAATAATTTTATAATATCATTTAGGAATTTCGCTACCTTATGATCGTTATAATAAAGAGTATTTTCCAAAATACTCTTTTTTTTTATTATTTCATTTTTAAATAAATTACATTTCTAAATGAAATTCTATTTTAGACTGGATTTTCATTTTTAAATAAAATTACATTTTTTTTAAATTTTTACAAAATAAAATATCTATCAAAAACGTTATATGTATAGAGTATTTTATTATAAAAGAAAGGAAAAGAAAAATGAAAAAATTAATTTTAATTGGAATCGCAACAATTTTTGTGGGAGCAGTAATTATAAATTTAACTGGCTGTAAATCATGTGATGATAAAAGATTTGATAAACATAAAAATCAACATGTACACCACCACCAACCACAGCACAACCAGCAAAGAGATAACCTGCCACCACCACCGCCAAAAGATATGTGTGATCCTACACATAATCAAAATAATATAAATCATCTAAATTATCCAGCACCAAATCATAGAAAAGATAAAAAAATAGATAAACAAGAAATACAAAAAATAAATTAAAATTTGAATTTTAAAATAGAATTTAATTTAAAAGTGGAATTCCATTTAGAAACGAAATTCCACTTTTTTATAAATCAAATTAACAAAATGTGTCTATTTTTGTTTATAATAAAATTAAATTTTTTCTTTTACTTCTTTTACTGTTGTAACAACTTTATTAACATTATTTGTTATTTTATTAATAATATTAACAGCTTCTTCAAGTTTAGTTACAGCTGTAGTAATATCACCAGATTTAAGTAAAGTTAAAGCATCATTAGTTAAAATACTAACAGAATGAATTTTTTCTTTCTATTCAGAAACTTTCTATTTAGCTTTACCAAATAATGATTTAATAAAATTTACAACGTTATTCCAAATTTTTTTCAAACATGATATTTCTTCAGACATATTATTTATTCCTTTTATTTAATATAGTCATTAATATTTGGTAACATAAATCCAGTATTTTTATATATTGGAAATGATATTTCAGCATCATTTGTTAAATATTTAATTGATATTTGTTTTGATAATTTTACTGGATTACCAAAACCATACGGTGTGTACTTAACATAAGCACTTGCACTTTCTTGTGTAATAAAATAAGTTGCTTGAGTATTATCAGTAGTCCAACACCTATTATTTATATTAAAATATAATGAATTATCATTTTTATTTGTAATATAATATAAATTACAAGAAGTAGAGTATGTTTGTGATTCAGGATAATATGTATTAAATAAATCTATGCCTGTACTAGTTACACTACTAACTACACTAATATTTGAAAATTTAAATAAGCTAGACATTGCATTTGCTGCTGGATTTAAAAATCTAACTGCTGGAACTTTAATAATGTCTGCATGACTGTTTTGAATTTGTAAGCCTAAAACATACCCAATATTATTTTCAGTTTTAGTATCATAAAAAGCTGTACCGCTGTTAGCCGTATTTAATAATGAGTACTAAATAATTGGTAAATTACATGAAATTGAAAAATTATAATCATTTACATCATCTAATGTAAAAGATGAAATGCTGCTTCCAAAACTAATATTATTTTTAATTAAATCATTAATAACTATTTGTGTTGACGTTACTGTACCTAGATAAACTTTTGATTTATCTAAATTAGCTGCAGCCTATGTAAAATAAAATGTAGTTTGATTATCATTACTAACTAATGTATTATATTTTTTACTATATTTTAATTCTACATTATTACTACCTGGAATAACCTTACTAATATAATACGCAGTAAATGTTTTATTTGTATTCTAACATGGATTAATACTAATACCATTTTCTTTAAACATAAAAAAATTATTTGTATTACCAGTACCAGCGGGCATTTTTATAATTTTTGCATTATTATTTGTTATATTTAATCCGTATAAAAAATTAATATTTCGCTAGGTTTTAGAATTAAAAAATATTGTTGTTGAAGGAATTTCATAAGTTTTTAAAGTATAATTCATATTTTATTTTCCTATTTTATATATATATTTATTATTTTTAAATATAAAATGGAGCCGGCTATCGGATTTGAACCAATGACAAACGCATTACAAGTGCGTTGCTCTACCAACTGAGCTAAGCCGGCATTATTATTTATAAAAAAAATGGCGGGGAGAGTGGGATTCGAACCCACGGACCCGTATGAACGGACCGGCGGTTTTCAAGACCGCTGCCATAAACCAGCTCGACCATCTCCCCATAAAAATGGTCCTCGTTGAAAGACTCAAACTTCCGGTAGCTTCGGTGTAAACGAAGTGCTTTAGTCACTAAGCTAAACGAGGAGTTTTAAAAATGGTTGGCGAGGTGCGGATTGAACGCACGACCTCAGCTTTATCAGAGCTGCTATCTAAAACCAACTGATATACTCGCCAATGGCGTACGAGGTAGGATTCAAACCTACGGGACTAATATGTATTAGACCGGCTGATTAGTAGTCAGCTGCAATAAATCAAACTCTGCCACTCGTACAAAAAATGGTGGTTTGGGAAGGAATCGAACCTCCGATGTTCACCGCAAAGGGAAATGATTTACAGTCATTTGCCACACAACCAACAGTAGCCTCCAAACCATAATTTTGGTGCGTCCGCTGAGATTCGAACTCAGTGCCACCGCCTTAAAAGGGCGATGCTCTACCAAATGAGCTACGGACACAACACTTTTCAAAGAGCACTTTTTGAGATATATAAAAAATTAGACCTAACTTTTTTTTTCGTTAGGTCTAATAATAAACTTCTCAAAATAATTTTATCTATTAAACCTACTACGATTCTTTATATGAATAAAGATAGCTATATACAGATTTAGATGATGTCACGTAATCTGTAAATTTACTAATACTTTTAATCATTTTTTTCATCGTAATTTTTTCCTTCAATAAAAATTCATTATTATTTATATTTTTAATATAACAAAAAAACGCAAAATTTAAAGTAACTTTTAAAAAATTTTTATAATTTTTTTCTAATATTCAAATGTTTTAAAACGGTTTCACCCATTGCTTTAATTTGTCTGTCTAAAGATGGAAAACCATTTAAATCAGTATTATTTTCAATTCTTATATTAAGATCAAGGTTTTTTACAAAACCTAAATCTTTATATTTCTCAAACCAAGAATATGTTGAATCATAAGTAGAAAATCCTGTAATATCAAACATATTATTATATTGTGTAATTGCAATAAATAATGGCCAAAATTTTCTATTTAACCATCTATATCCAGCAAATACATAAGTATGTTTATAATCTTTATATTCAAGATCTGTACCAAAACAATAATTATGTAAAAGCTTAAATGGAAATTTACCTTTATAAAGTTTTGGATTATTAAGATACGTATAAATAAAAGGTCTTAAATAATCATTTTTATAAAAAGTAGTTTCAGTAATGTTTACAGCTTCAATAACATCATTTATATTTTTCATAAATTACCTAAATATTAAATTTTTGTTAAAACATTTTTAATATATTGATTTGCTTCTTTTCTTGTTTTAAAAAGTGTTTCATCTGCTTTTTCTATTTGTACAGCAGAATTACCAACTTCAATAAGACTAATTCCATATCTTTTTGAAATTACTTTACATTTTTTTACTTCATATTCTCTAGGCTTCGTGCCAGGAATTCCAAAAATTGCAAATACATAATCTGTCATATTTAAAATCCTTTTTTTTTCTTTATATTATAATATAACAAGACTTTCAAAAAAATAAGGTCTTATTCTTCATTATCTATTCCAAGATATTCAAAAATCATATTAGAATCAAACCAAAGAATATCATTCAATTCTGTTTCAGAAAGTCCATCTGGATAACATTCTTCAATGTAATTATCAAATGCAAGTGCTTTACCTTCATTAATAATTTTATCTCTTGTACTAACAGCGCCAGACCAAGCCACAAAATCCAAAATCGAAATCTCTTTAAATACCTTCATAATATTTTCTCCTTAATTTTAATTCTTATTATATTATAATATAACAAGAATATTCAAAAAATAAAGCTATTATTTTAATTTAATTCATCTTGGGAAAACGGTTGAAATCTATTTAACATAAGTAAAACTTTTTCAGCTGGTACATTATGAATATTTTTAAAATGACCAGTACAAGTAATTACTTCTAATTCAGCATTATATTTTTTTATTAGTTGAATATATGCCTTACGTTCTTTTGCTTTAATAAATGTATTAGCAACAATTACAGACTTACCTTGTTGTAATTGTTCTTCTACTTTAGAGTAACACCAATTGTGAGCTTTATAAAGATCAGTAGCTCGCCAATTATACTTTCCATTATTGTCAATAAAATACATGTCAGCTTCAAAAATTGCCGGTTTATATCCAAGTGTTGATTCTTGATTATTTGCAATTTTATTTGCTGTAGTAGTTTTACCTGAACCTGGAACTCCAATAATCATCCACAATTTCATGTATTTTTAATCTCAGCATTTTCTTTTGGAATAAATACAAAATCATAATATTGTTTATTATCAGATAAAGTGTAAATTCCAGTAACATAAATTAAGTTTTTATCAATTAAGTTTTTATCATTGACCCAACGAGGAAGTTCATGCTGCATATAATTTCCGCAATTACCGCCTTTATAATTTTCATGTTCTGATTTTAATTCATCTATTAAAACACTAGTAGCACTTCTTTTCCAACATCTTTGAATTTCTTGTTTTATAGAAAAAATTGAACCAAAAGCCTTAAATGGCCACCCATTATGAATTTTAATTAAATCTGGATCATTATACGTATTTAACCCAAATTTTTTTATTTTTAATCTTTTTGCAATTTTTAATAATTGTATTGTAGCTTGAATATCAAAATCTTCACTAACAGCTAATTTTATTAAATTAGGACAAATATGATACATTTATAAACCTTTCTGTCTTATTCAAAAATAGTTTGTAAAACTTGTTTCATAGCAATTTCATTTTCTACTACAGCAAGAAAATGTTGTGTTAATTTATAAATTTCAGTGTCAAATTTTAAAGTATTAATATACTCACGAAGAATTCTTTCTTGCTCATAAATATCAGTAATATTGTTAAGGTTAAGAGTTTTCAAAATATTTTCAGCGGTCTTATAATATTGTTTATCAATTCGATTTAATTCATATTTAATATTCATGTTGATTTCTCCTTATATTATAATATAACAAAAATATTCAAAAAATAAAGCTAATTATGGTCTCTTCCAAATATACCCACAATCTTTACATTTATATCCCATAATTACGCCTCTGTCACGATTATGGTCTGGCATAATTCGGTAGCTATTACATTTAGGACAAGATAAACGTTTTACTTCATAATAATCTTCGCTATTCCAACGATTTAATTGTTCAATAACTAAAATTTTATTTCCTTCAAAATAATTTTTATCATCCCACGCATTTAATTCATAAGATACAACATCTCTACGTTTGATGTAATTTTTTCCAAATAACTCATGAAATTCAGTTCCATCTGCTTTTGATACACCGCATATTATAAAATTATTTTTATAAAATTCAATACACGCATCTTTATAACCTTTTTCATACTGTATTTTAATATCTTTTTCATATGCTTTTTTACAAGTTAAAGATAAATTATAAAGACCGTACCCTAATAAACAAATTCCAATTACAAATAAAATTATGAATTTTATAAAATCTTTCATTTTTTTAATCTCCAATATTTAATTTTTATTATTTAATAAAAACATTCATTAACTTAAAATATTTTTCTCTGTGACTACTTATTTTTTATAAAAAAATGGAGCGGCAGCCGGAACTCGAATCCGGTTTCTAAGGATCGGAAAACCTAGGTTTACCACATAACATACTACCGCATTTATATATTATAATATAACATTAATTTTCATTTTTTAAAGTATTTTTTAAAATAAATTTAAATAATACAGCAGATGATAAATGTTGTTGAAAATATAAGGGATGTAATTCATAAATTTGATTTAATATAAATAAAATAAATGGTGTTCTATTTAAATTATTATTATCTAAATATTGTAATAAATTAGAATTATACATACGAATTAAATAATCAGATGATGTTTCTTTTTCATTTTTATTATATTCATTTAAAAATTCACGAATTATTTTAATATTATTATTTGGTAAATATTGTTTAATTTGATTAATAAATATATTTCCGTATGTTTCAAATTCCTTAAAATTAATAATATTTTTTAACATTAATGGAATTTTATTTTTATCAATAAAAAATAATTCAAGTTCTTTTGGATAACATAAATCATTAAAATCTAATTTAATAGTTTGTATTGCATCACCAGTTAACCACTGATAATAATGAATAAATTCATGATTAAAAGAATCAAAACAATATTTATTTTTATCTAAGAACATCATTGCAAATGTTGAAATTCCGTTCAAAATCTTGAAAGATAGCATCTGAATTAACTTCATTTAATCGTTTATATAAAGATTGTTTTAAATCTTCTGCTGTTATTTTATCTATATCTAATTTAAAACTTTTTCTTAAATATTTTATTATATTATTTAATTCATTAATATTTTTAAAATCAATTTTAAAAATTGCTAGTATACCTGTTTTATTACTACTTAAAATTTTTTGACGTACTTTCCAATTAATAGGAAATGTTTTACAAATATCATTTTTTGAATATTTAAATAAATTTTGATTAGCTTGAATTATATTAAATAAATTTTGTAATTTTTCAGTTCCGAATTCTTCTTTCAAATATAAGACTACTAAACGTATTTAATTTAAATTGTTTTATTTTTTGTCTTGATATCTAATTTTGAATAATTAATTCTGTTAGAAAATCTGTTAATTGTAATTTCATTCAATGTTCCTTCAGTTATTAAATTTTCCAAAAATATGATTTCTAATATTAATATATTTAAACCCGATTAAATTATATCCAATAATCATTGCTAAACTAAGATCTTGATTTAACTAATTAAAATATTTAAAATTTTTAATTCTATTTAAATATTCTATGTCAGTTTCATTTTGTTTTTTTGTAACATTAAAAGTAATATATCTTGCAAATTGGTTTCCAGAATATTCAATAAAATATTTTAATTTTAAGTTAACTAATAAATTTAAAAAATCATTTAATAATGTCTAATATTCAATTTTATCAAAAATATACTATAACTAAAATACTGTTAAATTAAATAATAAACAAAACTAATTCATAATATTTATATCAGTAAAATATAATTTATCATTAATATTACCTGATAAATAAATCTAATCAATCCACTCTAAATAATGAATAAATTCATGAAATAAATCTTCTAATATTAATTTATTTTTATTCATCCACAGTATACTAGGCTTATATTTATTTTCAATAGATTTGTTATTAGACGGCATAAATACTGCATTACTTATTTGCAAGGCTTCATATAATTTATCAATATTTATCTGTTTTTTATTTTCACAAATCTAATTAATATTTTGTTTTATATTCTATTTATTTAAAAAATTTGTTTTTATAAATATTAAATTATAGATATTTTGATTAGAACATTTTTTTAATGAATGACTTAAAACTTTAAAAGGCTTAGATTTTACTGGAAAAAACTACATTAGTTCTTCTCGACTTTTTGGAATAATATCTAATTCATTAGTATTAATATATTGAAATAATTCTTGAAATTCTGTTTTATTATAAACAGACTAATTAATTATTTTTTTATTCTATTCAAAAATTAATATATCATAAAGCTGTTTATATGATAATTTATAATGATTTGTATTTTTTAAAATATATGACTCAAAATATTCCATATAATTTTCCTATTTCCCTATTATTTATAATTTAATTCAAATAAATAAAAAATAAAGGCAAAACCAATTTCTCAGTTCGGCCTTCATTTCTTCTCTAATAATAATATTTTTTCAAATACACATTTTAGAGACACCTCTTCTTTTATAAATTTTATATTATATATATTTAATTTATCTACGTGAATCCTGACATATAAATTTTTCCTTAATGTTGTGGTGTTTGAATCTCAACAATTTCCCAAACATAGTAGCCTGGAATAACTATCTTATTATCTTTTCTTTTACAAAGTTCAAACGTTACTTTAATTTTCTTTAGATAATTTTCTGCACAACCAACATCATCAATCATCCAAGCTTTTGCTTCTTCATATGTTTTAAAGGGACCATAAGCTTCTAATAAATCATCTTGTTCAACAAAATAACTGACAATATACATTTTTTATTATACTCCTGTTATATTATAATATAACAAAAATATTCAAAAAATAAGGTAAATTAATTTATTCATCTGTGTAATTTTACAATATATTCAGGTTCAGTCCAAAATTGAATTCTAAACTCTCCTGGAGCTGATGTTTTTATCATTCTATGAATATAAAGCTTTTCAAAAGGTTTAAATTCTATTTCAAATGTATGACGTAATTTATGTAATGAAAATAAATTAGGAAGTAATACAGTTTCACTAAATGAAAATACTGTTCCCTTTATTAATTTATTTTTTTTATTAAATACGTTTGTCTTAAAATCAGCAAAAACATCATAACCAGAAGTTGGAATTAATTTAATAATATCTTTACCTTGAAGTTTTTTATCTGGTATATCATAAATACAAAACTGTTTATTTAAATCATATTTAATTGACAACTCAGTAAGATATGAATTCTGCATTTATAATTATCCTGCTTTATTTATTGTTAGTTTATGTCCACACTCTGTACACATGTATTCTTCACCATGCAACATACGTTTATATCGAATATTAGAAATCTTATGTTCCATACACGGACAATATACAGTATGCCACTCAGTTGTCTTTCTATCTTTTCTTACTTTAATATTTTCAGGTTCAGAAAAACTATGACAACGATTTCCAGCAAGACCAAATAAATGACACAAATCTTTCCAAGCAGCGCAATGACCAGTTACATGATGAATCTTATATGCTGCAAGGTGTGCTAACTCATGTAAAGGAGTTTCATTTAAAAATTCATTCCAGCTTTTAGAATACAAATAATTAGTGTTCAAAGTAATAGAATTATCATCAAACTTTGCATACCCAGCAGAATTTTTTCCAATATCTTTCCAAATAATTGTAGGAAATGACATCCATTTATTTAAATGAAACCGATCAAATTTTTCTCTAATCTGTTGTGCAGCATAGTCAGCGGCATAATCTTCAGTACAATAACTTTCCATTAAACAACTCCTTGTTATATATTATAATATAACAAAACTTTTGAAAAAATAAGGTTCTAAAAAATGGTGGCTGTGATCAGACTTGAACTGATAATGACGCCTAATTTTGAGTTAGACCGATATGCCAATTCTCTACACAGCCACTATTAAAAATTGCTTACATAAAAACTGCAATAGTTCCCATACGGTACGCATTGCTCATGTCACCAAGCATTGCATTATAAGCTTCATTATAAGTTTTATAAAATGCGTTATCTTCAAGTTCGTCAAGTTCTGGAATCATTTCACCAGATTCAACAGTATCTTCTGACAAGCACCGAGGAATCATATCATAATCTTCATTTCCAAATACCAGTACGCTGTCATACTGGTACGTCCATCCTTTTCCTTTTACATTAGAAAAAAGAATAGTTCCATACCGAGGTGTGTACTCTTCAATTTGTTCAAGAACTTCTGACATTTTAAACTCCTTAATTATTTTTTATATTATAATATAACAAACACTTTAAAAAAATTAAGCGCTTTTCATAAAAAATAAATGATTATAAGATTTAGCTGACACAGAATACAAAGTACCAAGGAGTTCTTTTACTTTTGTTAAATCAGTATCCTTAATCAAAATTGCGTCAAGCTTACCTGCACGGCTATCCCATGTGTCAATTACTGCGCCATTATTAATAATTGCTACATGACCAGAACTATGTGAAACAATTGGATTTGACACAGATTTCAGAAGTGTTGCTACTTTATCTCTTCTGGTGTACGCTTTAAGCAAAACCCAAATATAACCTTTGGTAAGAAGAATTTTATCCCAAATACCGGTATAATTCCATTTCGGTGCATAAAAACTAGTAGTTTCTTTTCTTGCAATCAAATGTTGCATAATTACACCATTCAAAATATAAGTTAATGCCCGAGTTGTACAATTAGCTTTAACATGTTTATGAGTAGGAGAAAAATCTTTATTGACAAGTTCACAATAATATTTCATAGTCAAACTCCTTTGTTATATATTATAATATAACAAAAATACTCAATAAATTAAGATGGCTTTTAAAAATTATTTTCTATCTTTTGGATTAACCCAGCCTATTCCAAGAATGTTAAGAATTTCTTTTTCTTTATCAGATACTAATTCTTTTGTATCAGTTTTAAACAGACCGTACTCATTCAATGTCATACCTTTTGCGATTGCTTCTTTTCTACATCTTACATTAAAAGAAGTAGGTCCAGTCGCGTGCAAACGTAATGCTTCATATCCGGAAGTAACAATTCTAAAATCAACCTGTCTAGAAGATTTAATTCCGCTTACCTTTGTTTCGCCAGACATTACAACTTCATCTAAAAGTGACTCACATACCTTTTGAATTTTTTTTATTGTTTCATTAAGATCAATATTTACATAATTAATTTGAATAATAATATCAATATCTCCAATTGTATAGTTATCAGATCCGTCATATCTTCTTCTTGACCCAACTGCCTCTACATTATTAATTTCTATATATTTATTTAATGCGTCAATCAAAGGCTTAGCAATAATATCATGCTGTTCAACTGTCATTCTAGTCTTATTAGTATGAGCTTCATAATTTAAGCCGACTTGCATTGCTTTTGTAAAATTCATTCCGTCAATAATACTGTCTCCAATATTAAGACTGGCAACTTTATTTTTCAATTCATCTAAAGACTTAATTCCTGCTTCAAAAAGTTTTACTGCTTTATTCATACCAAAACCTTTAATAGAAGCAATCTCTTTACATTTTGCAACATCAGATTTAAGATATTCTTCATATTTAGGAAAAGTTCCAGTCTTAATATAGCTGTCAACTTTTTTAAAAATACCATCTCCAATTCCTTTAATATTTTTAATTTGTTCAGCTTCGTCAACTTCAAAATCAAGTTCTTTAAAAATCTTTACTGCATTACTATACGCTCTTGCTGGAAACGGTCTTTTTAATGAAGTTTCATATGCTGCCATATTAGAAAAAATTTCTACAAATCGTTCATTCATTTTTCAAAATTCTCCTTATTTATTATATATTATAATATAACAGAAATATTTAAAAAATAAGAAAGCCTTACTGAATTTTATTTCAATAAGGCTTTGCTGTCTAGCTTTTCCAACCCGTTCGACAGCTGACTAATTATCAGAATTTATTGGTTCATTCTGTAATTTGTCACTGGGCTTCCTTTCAAACTAAGCTACTCGTTCACCCAACGGTTTTTTAATAATGATTGTCAATATATTCATAAGCATTATCCATTGCGTCTTCAACTGTGTCAGCAAAAATATTATTATCTTCTGAATCAAATAACTGTTCATCTGGAATATTATTTTCATCATAATTCGTAATACGAAAACACCATGTTTTATTGTCATCAGTTTCAGTCTGGAAAATAGTAACTAACAGTCCATTATAATTAAAGGACCGACGAATTTCTTCTGATTCTGTAATCATATTATATTCTCCTATATTGTTTATATTATAATATAACAGGAATAATTAAAAAATAAAGTAATTATTCAAATATTATTTTTCTTAAAATTGATTCAACAAGACTGTTAGGACAAATTTGTGAATTAATGAAATAAAAATTAGTCCAATCTTCTTTATAATGTTCTTTATTAAAATAATCATTCAATACAATACCAACCGCACCACTACGAGAAATTCCAGCATGACAATTAATCACTAATGTTTTACATGTATTTGAAATTTTTTCTATAAAAGTTTTAATTTGTCTTGCCATTACTTCAGTAAATAAAATATATGAAATTTTGTATTTTTGTAATTCAGGTTCATCTCTAGATGTTACATCATCAAAACATAATTGTAAAACATAATCATGTTTAGGAATTGCCGGTTTACTCATATCATCATAAATAGAAATATAACAAGTATCTTTATTATTTGACCTTGTTAATTCTTTATAATAATATTCTTTTACTTTTGTTCTGTCAAGTATAATAATTTTCATAAAATTAATAAGTTAAAGATTTAAAATATTCTGGATCTTGATCTCTGTCAAGTACATTATCAAAAAGATTATTATCAGATTTAACTGGAAATATATCATTAAATGCTCCAGTTTCTTTTACAAAAGATTGTAATTCATCTTGCGTCATACAATTAAGTGCAATAAACAATAAATTTTTTGCACTAATTTTATTGTTATCAATTAAATTATTTAATCGAATAAAAATGTCATTAGCTTGTAATTTCATTTTTATACTCCTTAATCAATTGCAAACATAAGTTCATTCATATCTTTGTCAGTCAATTCACCGTTAACATTAACTGGAAGTTCGTATACTGCAGCTTTTCCTCCATTAGCATAAACCGCTGTAATGTAACAATAAGCTCCAATAATACGCTCACATCCAAAACCACCGTCATTAATATGTTTTTTAAGTTCTGCTTTCAATTCATCTTCAGACCAAGAATTAATTGTTTCAACAGAATATTCAAGAAAACATTTATCCATATTAATAACTGCTGTGTCGCCGTCCCAACAAATAATTTTAGCAACACCAGTCATTTCAAGATGAGAAAATTCAATTGTAATTGTTTTGGAAACATTAAGCAAACTAGCCATAACTAAACTCCTCTGTTGTTTATTATATTATAATATAACAAAAATATCTTAAAAATTAAGTTACTTTTTCCAAAAATCTCCTGTTTTAATATCTTTTATTAATTCAATATCATTTAATTTTATATAAAATGGAAAATCTGTTTTAAACTCATCAAAATTATAATATTGATATATTTCAGATCTTTCAGATTTATATTTTTGAATTGTTGCTAAGGCTAAATCATTTGTAAAATCATAAAATTCTTTATTAAATTTTTCTATACCAATACGAGTAAAATCAAAAAATTCTTTAAAATAATAAGTTAATTTTTGTTTAATTTCTGTTAATTCAGTTTCTCTTTGATACCTTGCTTTAAACTTAAACTGACCACTATATTTATTTTCAAAATAAACAAACATATTATAAAAGCAAAGTTCATTATCTCGTATGTTAGCCATCATTAAATATCTTGACCAAAATTTTATATTAGATATAGATAAAGAAAGATCAGATAAATCTTCAAGTAAACCTGACGTTGACTTTAAAAAATCATACTTTATTTTTATTGCAGCTTGTGTAGCGGTAATCATATATAAAAAGTTCCATTTTCAAAATCATACTCGTAAATTACATTTTTATCTTCTTTCCAAGAAAACATAAAGCTTGTAATTTTTCCATTTTTAATCACAGCAATATGTGTAAAATACATTGGTCCGCCACTCCACGGTGCAGCTTGAACACACTCACGATAAATTGTATCTTCAATAATTACTTCTTTTCCAAAAATCGGTTTATGCTTAAATGCACACATTCCAATTGGATTTTCTGAATAATGAATATCTTTTTGTTTTTTAAGCCATTCTGTTCCAGCTTTATTTAAACCAATCCATTGGTCTGTTCTACTCATATATTTTATTTCCTTAATTTAAATTTTCATTAAGTTGAGTTAATTCATTCTCACATCGTCTTGCAACACCTATATTATATGCATAAGATACAAGAGTCTTTACATATTTTATCAAATCGTCTTCAGACGCATAGTTCTTTAAATTTTTCAATGTCTCAATATCTTTTTCTGATAATTCAAAATCTTTCATAAAATTACCTTCAATATTATTTAAAAATTTTTGTTACAATTCCACCAATCATTTCATGTCCAAGCCAATCTTCAGTAGGACAAATAGATCCAATTTTAATATTAGTTTCAGAAAAAATCGTACGAACATGTTTTCCATTAATTTCAACAATAAAACACTTTTTCATTATTTTTTCTCCTTCTATTAAACATCTTATATTATAATATAACAAAAAAATTAAAAAAATAAAGCTAGACTTTTGAAAAAATCTAGCTTTATAAATTTCAAATTATTTTACTGATTTACGCTTCTCGAACAATAATCTTATCTTCATCACGGTCAAGTTCAATTTCAAACTCAACACCGCTAGCATCTTCAAGATCAGTGATTAGATTATTCATTGTACGACGAACTTCAAAATAGCCATGTGTATAATGAGGGCTGTAAGTATAAACGTTAATTAGATCAGAATCTTTTTTGACAGCTTTCATCTTCTTTTTATTAGAAGTAGGAAATACTTCAACTCGGTCACCAAATGTTGCATAAGCAAGTTCTTCACCAGAATCTGCAATTTCACGGACAAACTTTGCCGGAATTGTTAGAAGTCCTTTATCTACTGCGGTATTATATACAATATTATCATCTGCTTCGTCTTCATCTTCATCATGACACTTTAGCTTCTTTCGACAATCTTCACAAATACACTCATTGTCATCTTCGTCCCAATTTGGAGTATAACTGGCATCTTCGTTTAGAGTATAATCATAGATTTCTGCCATATAGTCAGCTAGATCACTAATATAAATATTTACAGCATCTTTCTCATCTTCAGTAAGATCAAAATGGTCAAGAGGAAGCGCGTCCATAATATCTTCAACAGTAAACTCATTACCGTTAAACATAAATTCTTCGATCCATTCTTTTGCCATACAATCAATCATCGGGTTTCTCATACTTTTATTCCTTTCGTTTTTGTTTTAAGTTAAAAAATTCTTTATTATAATATAACATCAAAAAACAATTTTTAAAGTTAAGAATTAAGAATTTTTACAAATTCTGGACGAATAAACTCAGTAACTTCTTTACTGATTTCTTTTCTCACCTTTGCAAAATTAAACTCATCAACTGCAAATTCTTTTTCAAGTTTTGCAATCTCATCAAAATAATCTTTATCAAAATCTTTCCAAAGATCTTTAAGAAACATGCCAAGAATCATTCCAAATCCCTTTTCAGTAACTGTATCAATTTTACTAAATACAGACATCAAACGATTTTCAGTAATAAATTCTCTTGCAAATTCATAATATTTCTTTTCAAGATCATTCATAGGAATAATTTCTTTAGGTTCTTTTGGTGCATGACAAGTTCTCTCTTTAAACTTATCATTTTTATTCTTAAAAATTACTCTCTGTCCATTATTAAACCACATTGGCTTAACTGGTTTAATAACTACTCCTTCTGTAATATTATCTTCAATCAATGGAAGATTCCAAAGAATATTTCCAGTATCATCAATAAAATCATTAGGGTATTTTAAACATTCATCTAAAGTTCCTTCAAACTTAATAATTTGTGAAGGTAAACCAACCTGATCACACAAAGTTTTAACTTGATTAGTTGTACACATATACACATAATTCTCATCTGCGCTTCTTAAAACAATATCAAATGGTACCCACATATTATCTGGATGATAATCAATTCTGCCTTGAATCTTTACAGATCCTTTTACTTTTTCTACTTCTTTATGTCTATACATACCACCAAGTAACTCACCATAAACAGTAAGAATAAATTTACCAGATAGAATATTTTTTATTACAGAATCATAATGATCTTCACCATTTAAACTTTCAAGAATAAATTTTTTCATTTGTCGAAGTTTATTTTCAACATCTTCATTTCGCATAGCACGAAAATATCCATGAAAATCAGTTTCTCTGCCAAGTAATTGCGAACGAGAACCAAATTGAATATCTTCATTTTCATCAATTGATACTTGAAAATTACAACCGTCAAGCTTAGTTGCACAAATATATTTTATATCTGGATTATCAAATCCCATTTCTCTTGCTTGAGTTATAATTTTATTATTATATGTATTTTCTATTTCACAATAACTCTTAAAATGCATAATATTATTCCTTATATTTCCAAATAAAATTACCGTTTTTATCTTTCTTTATGTTTCCATTATTATTAACATAAAATTCATATTTTATTTTACCATTATAAAAATCTTGGCATGCTTCTATATATCCTCTTTCTTTTCCAAGAAACCATCCAATTAACATACAAATAATAAAACCAATACATGTAAAAATAGTAATAAATTTATCCATATTTCTGGTTCTCCTTATATATTATATTGTTTTTTAAAAATTTCTTTTCTCAAAAAATCTCCACATGTTATATTTTAATATAACATAAATAATTAATTAATAAGGTAATGTTTTTCAAAAATTTCTTTTCTTAAAAAATAAAACTCACCATAAATACCTTTAATCAAATAATCGCCTTTTCTAACAATCATTGTACCTTGTGGAAATAATATTTTTAAACAAATTGTAGGTTCTGATCCAGTCATTTCACTTGCAATATTATATTCTTCAAATAAAATTGATTTTCCACCAAACTTTAAAATTTCTTCTTTATTTGTGCCAGTCCATTGAATTGCTTCTACTGTATGTTCTTTACTTTTATATTCCATTTTAAAAAACTCCTATATAAAATAATTCACATTATTTATTATTATTTTGAATCAAACTAGCAACATTTTTAAAATCATTGAAAAATAAATTTTTAAACTGTTCTAAAATTAATTGAAAACGTTCATTCTTTGAATAAATTATATTATTAAAACAAATATTAAAATCTTTATCCAACTTGTTATTCAAATCTTGATTTATATATTGAACCATATTATTATTAATTGATTCAATATAACCATTTATGTGTTTTTCAAATATTGATTTAATTTTTTTACGAAAAATTCCTCGATTTATATCGGTATAATTACATCTCTTCATATACCGACGCATAAACATAGCTAAAATTTCTCTAATCCACTTTTCTTTTTTTACATCATTAGATTTTTTAAATAACTCATCATTAGTCATATTTTCATAATGATTACTTTTAGACCAATTACAAGGACCACACGCAATTTGATATTTTCCTATATTATTACCTGTATCTTTTGCAGTTAATGATTTTGGAATAATATGATCTTTTGTAAACAAAACTTCTTTATGCTTACATCTTCTTGTTTTCTTTATACCATAAAATGACCAATGAAATTTTGTTCTATTTGTATTAGATTTCTCTCTTCTAATAATTGTAGCTTCAAGTCCACAAATTGCACATTTAATATGTCCAGTTTTTTTAAATTAATTAAAACAAAGTTTAAATGTCATACTCTGATTTGCATAATCTTGTTTCGTGATTATATTACCATCAGAAAGTACTAATTCATTATTTTCATTAAAACTACATTCTGAAAGATTATATGTCATATCATCAGAATCTTCAATTATATTATTCATATTACCACGCTTCAGTGTACATTGTTTTAGCAGTATTTCCAATCACACTAAGCAAATTATCAGCATAATTCGGAGTAAAATATCTTTCAATTTCAATATCTCGATTAGCAAGTCCATCTTTAAATTTCCAAGCAGCTTCTTTATTTGGAAATGCAAGAATATTTACACCAAGAAATCCTTTGATATATTTGCCATAATGTGCCTGGTTATATCCAAAAGAAATTTGATAATCATCATAAATAATATCATTATCCTGACCAATATAACCATTCTTACTCTTTAACACATAAACAATCATTTTTTATTCTCCTTAATTTATTTGCTGTATATTATAATATAACAGATAAATTCAAAAATAAAGTAAAAAAAAAAAGATATTTAGAAAAATTGTAGACAGTGTAATGTACTGCTGGCTCTTACAATTACCCAGCTAACGTAGCTGACAATATTTTCCTAACGGTGAACATCTAACACCGAACAACAATAAATATTTCATGTAAACTCCCTGCATGCAATTTTCTTTATTCGACTACTATAAAAGTAATCTCATTATTAACGGAGAACTCATGGCTGAATCTTTCAACTCAACTCAGTTTTTTAGAACTGTTGTTAATTTTTCTAAAAAACTTCCAGTTACCTGGAATATAGTTTTTTCCCTTTCTTTTTATTGATCCTTATTTTGCTTTAGTATTACTACACAAGCGGAATGAATCAAAGTAATCATAGAAACACTCATTCTCTTATATATTATAATATAACTAAACTTTTTATTTTTTAAAGTATATTTTTAAAAATTTCTGCATAATTTTTTTCACCAAACAATTCTTTTTTTAAAAGTCTTTTAACATAAGGATTGGGTTGAATATGTTTATTTTCCTGTTCAAAAAATTCAAAATCTTCTTTGTTATCATTATTAATATACTCATTAATACAATATCCTACTGCACCACTACGAGAAATACCAGCCGCACAATTTACATACAAGGTACAATCTTTTGGAATTTTATCAACAAATTCTTTAATCTGTTTTGCATGATTTTGTTCAAAAAGAATTATGTCAACACCATTTTGTAAATTGCAATCATTTACATAAAATTCAGTAACATCATCAAATTTTAATTTAAGAACATTTTCTCCAATATAAGGATAAGCCCAATCTAATTTATCTGCCAATCCTGCGATACTAATAAAATAATTAGACTTATTAATAAAGATTGATTTATTATTAAGCCATTGTTCTTGCATTTCTTTTTTTGAACAAACTAAAATTTTCATTAAGATTTTACCTTAAAATATGAATCAAATTCTTTCTTTGACAAAAGAGTACACTCATTGCTCCAAACAGTAATAAGTGGTGTATTATTAACTGCGTCAAGTCTCGTCGTTCCAACAGCTTCCTGCTTATACCAATGTTTATCATCACCAACAAGAAGTCTGATTAATTTATTATTAACAGAAATCACACCAATTGCTATTTTAGAAATAACATTTTCGGTTTTAACCGACTCTTTTTTATTAATAATTTTTTCTTCTTTTTCTTCAACTTCTTTTACAAATGCTTTTGACATATAATAATTCCTTTCATTTTATTTTATAATATAACAAAAAATAGAAACTTTTAAAGTTCTTTAATATAAAGACATCATAAAATAATCATCAATAATTCCTAATGTCCTCACATATTTATTTTCAATTTTTTCATATTCTTGATCGAAATTTTTTATTCTATGTCTGGATGAATCATTCAAAAAAATTCTTGTTTCTCTACCAAAGAAATCAAATTGAATTGAAATCAATCCGGTTTCAGGAATAAGCTCTTTTACTTCACTTGCTTTAACTTCTCCATATTTAAAGCTTTCATGAATATACGACAAATTTTTTTCTTTTTGATTTAACAATATTTTAAGCAAAATTGGATTTTTCATTTTATCTTATAAAAATACCCGTTATCAAGATTATTTGACAAACCACCAGCACGATAATACCAAACATATTTATTATGATCTTCATCTTCAAAATAAAAATCATAATAACCAGACTCATAATTTTCTTTTGTAAGAATATTATTTTTAATTGCTGTACGTACAGCTTCATCTTTATGCTTCTGATAATGAGAATTCGTAAATCTAATTACTCGTTTCAAATAATTAAATTTTCCGGTAAACTTAATACCAGTATTTTTTCCATTAACAAATGCAAAAAATGATCCAGACAAAATCATAATATCTCCTTATATTTTATTTATATTATAATATAACAATAATACCTACAAAATAAGGTTGCTTTTTAAAAGATATTATTATTCATTTTTTTACAATAATCTGTATACCAGGCATGATAAAGAAAATCAAATTTTTCCAAATTTTCTTCCAGATAATTTAATGTACTGATTTATATTAAAAGTAT